>NZ_JAKMSC010000027.1:0-15930 GCF_025772425.1 Campylobacter sp. FU_497
AGCAAAATGTAAAATTATGCGTGAGAATTTATAAGAATACCATTGCAAAACTAAAATCAGATAAAATCCAAGTAAAAAATTCAAACTTAAAAAAGCTATCATACTAATCATTTTTTAAAAATTCCTCATGTATTTTTTCATTTATAAAATCAGCATGTTTTAAAAAGAAAAAATGATCCCCATCTAATGCAAAAAAATTTCCTTTTTGTGCTAGAGAGTGGATAATCGCTCCACTTTTTAAAGGCGTAGCCTTATCTTCATTACCCCAAAAAATCAAAATAGGGTTTTTAAGCTTTTGAAATTCATTTTCTAAATTTTCATTAACAACCTTCTTAAAGGTTTCATACATCACTTCACTCATGCCTTGAGCGTCTTTGCTAATAAAAAATTTCCTCCAAAAATCCCCATAAGGAAGATTTTTTAAAATTTTAAATAAGGCTATTTTAAACCTCACTTTAAAGCTTTTTGGCAAAACCACACCTGCACTAGAAAGTAAAATCAAACCCTGAAAATTAGCATTTTGACACATAATAGTCGCAACTTTTCCGCCAAAAGAATGCCCCATTAAATAATCTGCCTTTTGCTCAATTGTAGTTAAAAAGTCTTCTACAACCTTGGCATAAGCATAAGAATCCATAGGTGCATCTATGCTTGAATTTCCAAAACCAGGTAAATCTAAATAAATTTGTTTAAAATCATTCAAAGACTTTTCAAAAGCTTGTTTCATAAGCTCTTTATTAGCACCCCAACCGTGTAAAATAAGAATTGTTTTTTCACATTTTGGATTGATGATTTCATAGCTTAAATTATAAAAATATCCATTAGAATATACTCTAGTTTTTGCCATTTCTAGCCTTTTTTATCTTTATAAATTTTTTCTAAAAGCATTACAGCTTCATTTAAACGCTCATATTCTTCAAAGCTCAAAAGCACGGCTTCAAATTTATTATTTTTTACAATCACCACTCTACCGTTTTCGCTTTTTTTTGTTTTTTCAAGCATAGTGCTGAAATTTCTTACTACTTCAGTTGCAGTATAAATTTCATCTTTGCTAAAAGTAGCCATGATTATAATTTACCTTTTTGCCCATTAATGCTGTGAATAAAAGCATAATCAATCTTAATTTGCTTTTCTAGCTCTATATTTTTTGCTAAATTATCAACTGTATTAGTAAAATCTTCAAATAAATAATTTGCCAATGATCCTGGATTTGGATTGATCTCATTTAAATAAACCTCATCATCTATCACAAAAAAATCACAGCGAATCAAAGCTCCTTTAAATAAAGGATTATAAATTCTTGTAAAATTATCCTTTAGTTTTTGCTTTAATTCTTCACTAATATTTGCTTCACTGACTTTAGAACTTTCTGAAAAACCTAAATATTTTTGTTCAAAATCTAAAATTTCATTTTTTCTAGGCTCTTCAATGATAGAAAATTCCATTTTTTCATCTATCATACAACCTGCTAAGTTATATTCTTTAATATTGCTTACAAATTTTTCAACCACAACATCCTCATCAAATTCAAAAGCAACATCTTTAGCATATTTAAGCTCACTTTCATCTTTAACTATACTTATACCTATGCTGCTACCTAATCTTGCGGGCTTTAAAATACAAGGAAAGTCCAAAGATACATTTTGCTCTTTATGCAAATTTAAAACCTTATAATCAAGTGTTTTCACCCCTACGCTTTGTGCATAAAGTTTAGTTAAAACCTTATTAAAAGATAAAACACTAGCTTCTATGCGCGGTCCTATGTATTTTATACCATAAAAATCAAGCAAAGCAGCTATTTTGCCATCTTCGCCATCTTTTCCATGTACGATATTTACCGCTACATCAATGTCAAGTTTTTTCTCGCCTAACATGGTTTTTATAAAAAACCCACCCTGTTTTAGTATTAAAGCTTTTTCTTTTTTATAAGCACCACTACTAAAAGTTTTTGCATTCATTTTTTCTTCATCTATAAGAAAAAATTCCTTATTTTTATCACAAAATATAAATTTTTTTTGCGCTTTGAGTACTTTTTTTAATACCACAGCACTCACAATGCTAATTTCATGCTCATAAGAATTTGCACCAAAAATTACACCATATATCATTATATTTTTCCTTTTATTATGCTAATTTTTTCAAAGCCTCTTTAATAAGCTCACTAGTATTTTTACTCTTACAAGTTCTTAAAACCTTTAAAATATTTTCTTGTTTAAAACCAAGTGAAAGTAAGGCTGCTAAAGCTTGTGCTTGATCTTGATTAGAATTTTCTATATTGATTTTTGCATCACTTAACTCAGCTATAATTCTTTTTGCACTCTTTGGACCAATACCAGGAACCTTTTTAAAAACACTCTCATCGCCACTTTGCAAAGCTGCATAGAAAGTATTAGTATCTAAACTTGAGCAAAGTGCCATAGCAGTAGTTGCTCCTATACCACTAATTTTGATTAATAATTCAAACATTCTTTGCTCGTTAATGTCTAAAAATCCATATAATTTATGAGAGTCTTCTTTGATAATTTGCGTGATTAAAAACTCAACCTTTTGATCTTTTTCAAAATTACTTGAGCAAAAAAGCGACACATAAACACCATAACTTACCCCACTTGAAGTTTTTAAAATTACAAAAGTAGGTTCTTTTTTACTCACTATTCCTTCAATTGCCACTATCATTATAGTTTATTCCTTGTAATTACTAATAGAGCGAATTTCATAAACACTTACTCCATCTTCAGCATCTATCTTTTCAAGTTCAAAACACTCAATCATCTCATCATTACGCGGATGATAACTTAATTCTTTTCTAGGATTTAATAAAACAAATTTAACTTCGTTTAAATCCATCCATTTTCCACTTTTATTAATAATTTTTGATTTTAAAAGTTCATCTTGAATTTTTTTAAGCTTTTCTATATTTGCTTTTTCTTCCTCTTTTAAAGTTTCTATCTTATTAGCTAAAATATTTAAATTTTCAATCTTTTGATTAAAATCTTTAATAGTAATCTTATAAGCTTGTGGTATAGCTCTTTTTGTGCTCATTAATTCTTTTGCCTTTTGCTGTAAAATTCTCACAGAATCTTTACTCACATGGATAGTATGCTTGGTTTCTTCAATTTCTTTGACTAAATTTTCTTGTTCTTTTTTTAACTCTTCAATATGCAAAAGTATTTCCTCGCCACTTTTTTCTTTATCAAAAGCTTTGAGATCTTGAATTACAAGTTTATTGCCACTTCCTTGAATTTTTTCAACGCGGATTAAACTTTTAGCACTACATAAACAATTTCCACCAAGTTCTTGTATATAAATTTCATCAGCAATAATCTCCCCACCCACAGCCTTTTTAATATTTACTTTTTTAGCCTTGATAGAGCCATTTTCTAAAGTTTCAGCAAAAACTTCCTCGGCCTCACAATATCCTCTTAAGATATTAACCTCAACCTTTTGCCCTATAATAGTGCTTTTATGATGCATATTACCTTTAAGAATTACTTTTTTACCTCTTAAGACAGAATCTTGAGCCATATTGCCAGTAACTTCTAATTCCTGAGCCTCAACAGTAATCCTAGGACCTATTGCATCTTCTAAGCTATTTGTATTTTTAATCACAATAATAACTTGCTTATCAAAACCTGCCCAAATAGAACCTGTACTTTTAAAATCAACCTTGTTAAACTCTAAATAATTTTCTATCTCATAAATAGATTTTTTTTGGATAATAAAGCCATCTTTTTTGGCAATATATTTTATACTTTCATCATCTTCTTTAACTTCAAAATTATCCGAACAAATAACTTTTTCTTTGTTTGTTTTTGGTGGGAGAGCTTTTAAAATTTTAAATCTTAAATCTTTACCGTCACTACCCTCTTTTGGTTTAATCCTCTCAATAGCCACCTCATCTTTTCCTATAGGTGCTACATAGTTTCTATTCATCACATCATTGTGTTTTTTTAAATTTTCTAGATAATGATATTTTATTTCTTCATTTGTAGGCTCTTGTGGATTAACTCCCTTACATACTTCAAATTCAACTTCAAAATCAAATTTTTGCTTTTCTTTAACTTTAGTATTAAAATCAATAATTTGCTTTTTAAAATCAAAAATTCTAAATCCAAGCAAATATTTTTCTTTTATCATCGCTTTATAAATAGCCTCTAAAAGCTCTAGTGCTAATTTATCATGAAAAGTAATAGCTTCACTAGCTCTAACACTAGCTTTTAATAAAGTACAAAGCTCATTAGCATGCAAGCTAACTTCAAAAGTTGGTATACGTGCAATTTTTTTAAAATAAATTTCTATTTTATACTCTTGCTCTATACTTAAATCATGAATTAAAAATTTTTCATCTTCTTCAAAAATTTTTAATTCTTTTTCATTAACTTTTATCCATTCTTGATTATCATAAGTATAAGAAGTACTAAAACTTAACAATCTAAAATCAAGTTCATCAACTTCGCATTTATTTTCAGAAGCAAATATCAAAAGCTCTTTATAAGGGTCTTTAGTATATAAAATTTTCTTCTCTTCCATAGCTTAAGCTTCCTTATTGTGTATAAAATTTTGATTTTAGCAAAAATAAAATCAAAATTTAGTTAAAATTATTGCTATTAAAAAATTTTATAATACTCAAACTAATGTTTAAAGAATGAAAATTAATGAGAAAAAATATTATTTTTAAAAATTTCATCATCAATGCCTTGGGAATTTTATTTTCTAGGATTATGGGTGTTTTAAGAGATATTGTTTTAGCTTTATATTTAGGTGCTGGAATTTATAGTGATATTTTCTTTGTGGCCTTAAAAATGCCTGCTTTTTTTAGAAGAATTTTTGCAGAAGGAGCTTTTGGACAAGCTTTTTTACCAAGTTTTTTAAAAGCAAGTAAAAAAGGTGCTTTTTGTATAAATGTCTTATTACAATTTAGTATTATTGTTTTTTTAACCTGTGTTTTAGTGAGTTTTTTTGCTGAATTTTTTACAAAGATTTTCGCTTTTGGTTTTAACAAAGAAACGATCATTCTAGCTGCGCCTTTAGTTTCTATTAATTTTTGGTATTTGTTTTTTATTTTTTTAGTAACTTTTTTAGGCTCTTTGTTAAATTATAAACAAAATTTTTTCATCACTTCTTTTTCTGCTTCATTTTTTAATCTTTTTGTTGTGATTGCCGGATTTTTTGTCACTCAAGATAAACCTTTAGAAGCTTTGTATTATTTTTCGTATGCGACTGTTTTAAGTGGTCTAGCTCAACTTATATGGCATATTTTTGCTTTAAAAAACACTAGAATTTTAAAAAGTATGTATTTAAGCATAAAACTTAAAAAAACAAAGACTAATTTAGATAAGTTCCACTCTACATTTACTCATGGACTTTTAGGCTCTTCGGCAAATCAAATTAGTTCATTATTAGATACTACTATAGCTAGTTTTTTAATGGCTGGAAGCATTTCGTATTTGTATTATTCTAATAGGGTTTTTCAGCTTCCTTTAGCTCTTTTTGCAATCGCACTAAGTCAAGTAAGTTTTCCAAAAATACTAAGACATTTAAAAGCAAATGAAGAACAAAAAGCCTTAGCTTTTATGCAAAAAGCTTTTGAATATTTAAGTGTGCTTTTAATCTTAGCTAGCATAGTAGGGATTATTTTAGCTAAAGAAATTGTGGAGTTTTTATTTCAAAGAGGAAATTTTAATCAAGAAGATACAAAAATCACTGCATTTTTATTACAAGCTTATCTTTTAGGACTTTTACCTTTTGGCTTACAAAAACTTTTTTCTTTATGGCTTTATGCTAAATTTAAACAAAAAATAGCCGCTATAATAGCCTTTAAAACACTTTTTATATCAGCATTTTTTAGTATAGTGATTATTTTACTTATCAAAGAAGAAGCTTATAAGAGCTTAGGCATTGCATTAGCTTCATCTATTAGTGCTTTTTATTTATTATATGCTAATATTAAAGAATTTGGCTTTAAAAATCTTTGGGGTATTTTTAGGGTTAAATTTTGGCTTATTAGCATAGTATTTTTAAGTTTATTTGCTTTAGGCTTATTTGAAATTAAAGATATTTTAATACAATTTTTAATTGAAATTTATCATTTTTTTAAAGGTTTGTTTTAATGTTTTTTTTTGATAGTGTTTTAAAGAAAAAATGCGAATTTATCCCACATGAGGCAAAAAAAGCAAGCATTTATCTATGCGGGCCTACTGTATATGATGATGCGCATTTAGGACATGCAAGAAGTAGTGTGTGTTTTGATTTTTTAAGAAGAGTTTTGCTAGCAAATGATTATAAAGTAGTTTTTGCTAGAAATTACACTGATATTGATGATAAAATCTTAAAAAAAATGCAAGAAAGTGGCAAAAGTTTAGAAGAAATTACAAATTTTTATATTAAAAGATATGAAGAAGATATGCAAGCGCTTAATATCTTAGAACCTGATTTTAAACCAAAGGCTACAGCTTATATTGAGCAAATGATTATATATATAGAAAAACTTTTAGAATTAAACCTAGCTTATAAACTTGAAGATGGGATTTATTTTGATACTAGCAAAGATGATAAATACTTTTATATCTCTAAAAGAAATTTAGAAGATAATCAATCACGCCTAGAAGAAAGCGTGGCTAAAAAAAATGATAGCGATTTTGTTTTATGGAAATTTGATGAAAAATTTTATCCTGCAAGTTTTGGCAAAGGAAGACCAGGTTGGCACACAGAATGCGTTGTGATGATAGAAAGTATTTTTAAAGATAAACTTGATATTCATGCAGGGGGTATAGACTTACTTTTTCCTCATCATGAAAATGAAGCTTGTCAGTGTCGTTGTAAAAACAATCATGAATTAGCCAATTTTTGGCTACACAATGGCTTTGTGCAAATTAATGGTGAAAAAATGAGCAAAAGCTTGGGAAATAGCTTTTTTCTAAAAGATTCTTTAAAGCTTTTTAGTGGAGAAATTTTGAGATTTTATCTTTTAAGTGTGCATTATAGAGCGCATTTTAACTATGCTTTAGAAGACTTACAAGCTGCTAAAAAAAGACTTGATAAATTTTACCGCTTAAAAAAACGCTTAAATTTAAATGCTTTTATAGATGAAAAAATTACCATAGAAAGTGAAGTAGCTAAAAATATCTTAGAAGTTTTAAATGATGATTTAAATACCTCTAAAGCCTTAGCTTTACTTGATGAGTTTATTAATGAAAGTAATATTTACTTAGATCAAAACCCAAAAGATAAAACTTATAAAATACAATTAGAAAAAACCTTAAAAGAACTTTCTTTTATTTTTGGTATAGGTTTTATAGATACTATAAAATATTTTCAATTTGGCATTAGTGAAGAAAAATGTCAAGAAATAGAAGAAAAAATCGCTCTGCGCAACAAGGCAAAGCAAGAAAAAAACTATGCCTTAGCAGATCAAATTCGCGATGATTTAGCTAAAGAGAATATTCTTTTAATGGATACACCAAATGGTGTGGTATGGGAGAAAAATGGATAAAAATTATAAAGAAATGAAGCTTAAAGAAGTTTTTACTCGCTTTAAGCCTTATTATAAAGATTATTGGTTTTATTTTGTTTTAGCTATTATTGGCATGCTTTTAACCAGTGGTGGCACAGCAGCTAGTGCATACATCATAGAGCCTATTTTAAATAAAATTTTTATAGAAAAAAACGCTCAATTGCTTTATTATATGCCTTTGCTTGTTATTTTAATTTATGCTTTAAAAAATCTTGGCGCTTATATGCAAGTTTATTATATATCTTATGTTGGGACAGATATTTTAAGAAGATTAAGAGAATTAGTTCTTGGCAATCTTTTGCGCTTAGATATGAGTTTTTTTCATAAATACAGAAGTGGAGAATTAATCAGCAGGTGTACTTCTGATATTGGAGCTTTACAAAATATAGTTTCTACTATAATACCTGAAATTTTAAGAGAAAGTTTAACCGCGATTGGACTTTTAAGTGTGGTAATTTATCAAAGTCCAAAACTTGCTTTTTTTGCTTTAGTAATTTTACCTTTAGCAATCTATCCTCTTGCTATTTTTGCTAAGAAAATTAAAAAAATAGGACGCAATACCCAAGAAAAAAATTCTGACCTTACTTCAAGATTAAGCGAAATCTTTTCTAATATAGAACTTATTAAAGCTTCTAATGCAAGTAAAAATGAAATGCAAAAATTCAGCCAAACCAATAGCGAAGTTTGCAAACTTTCCTTAAAAGGCATTAGAATCGAAGCTTTAAGTAGCCCTTTAATGGAATCTATGGGTTCAATTGGCTTTGCAATAGTAATTATAATAGGTGGCAAAGAAGTAATCGATGGAAGTTTAAGTATAGGTTCTTTTTTTAGCTTTACTACAGCTTTATTTATGGCTTATACTCCTATTAAAAGACTTTCTTCACTTTATACAAGATTGCAAAATGCAGTAGCAGCAAGTGAAAGAACTTTTTATCTAACTGATTTAGAACCACAAATTAAAGGTGGCAATGAAAAACTTACAGAAAATATCCAAAATATTCATTTTAAAAATGTCTCTTTAAGCTATCAAAAAGACAAAATGGTATTAAAAGATGTAAATTTTTCTTTTAACAAAGGAGAAATTCTAGCCTTAGTTGGATCAAGCGGTGGCGGGAAATCTTCTATTATTAATCTTTTAATGTATTTTTTTGAAAAAGATAGCGGTGAAATTTTAATCAATCAAAAAGATATTAGTTCTTTTGATATTGTTAGCTTAAGAGAGAATATCTCTTTGGTAACTCAAAATATTTATATATTTAATGACACTATAGCTCAAAATATTGCTTATGCTAAAGAATACGATGAAGCACGTGTAATAGAGGTTTTAAAACAAGCTAATGCTTATGATTTTGTTCAAGAACTTGGTGGTATACATACTGAATTAAAAGAACATGGGAAAAATCTCTCCGGCGGACAAAAACAACGCATTGCTATAGCAAGGGCTTTATATAAAAATCCTCAAATTTTAATTTTTGATGAAGCAACTTCAGCACTTGATAATGAAAGTGAAAAAGCCATAGTAAAAACTATAGAAAGCTTAAAAAAAGATCGTTTGATACTCATCATCGCTCATAGACTTAGCACTATAGAAAATGCTGATAAAATTGCTGTACTTGATAAAGGAAAAATAGCTTCTATAGGAAATGATGCTTATTTAATGAAAAATTGTGAAATTTATCAAAAATTAAAACAAAAAGTACAAAAAACTGACAAAGATAAAGAAAATGAAAACTAAGAATTATCATTTTTTTAGTACAATATACTATTTTGTAAAAAAGGAAAAATATGACCTATGAAAGCTTAAAACCTTTAATATATAAATTAGATCCAGAAAATGCTCATGCTTTAGCTGAATTTAGTATGCGAACACTAGATTGTATATTTCCTGGAGGGCTTAGTTTTTTTGCAAAAGATTGTGTGATAAATGATGAAATTTTAAATCAAGAAATTTTTAATCTAAATTTTTATAATCCTGTGGGCTTAGCAGGTGGCTTTGATAAAAACGCCACGATGATAAGACCGCTAAGTGCTTTAGGTTTTGGCTTTTTAGAATATGGAACTTTCACCCCAAAACCTCAAAATGGTAATGAAAAACCTAGACTTTTTAGACTTGTTGAACAAGAAAGTATTCAAAATGCTATGGGTTTTAATAATAAAGGTAAAGACGCCATTGCAAAAGAAGTAAAAAAAGTCTATCCATTTAGTATACCTTTAATAGCAAATATAGGTAAAAACAAAATCACCCCAAATGAAGAAGCTATTAATGATTATATTATTTTATTAAAAGAATTTAAAGATTTATGTGATTTATTTGTGGTTAATATATCCTCTCCAAATACCAAAAATTTAAGAGATTTACAAAGTGAGGAATTTGTAAGTACTTTATTTAACCAAGCAAAAGAAATCACGAATAAACCTGTGATTTTAAAAATTGCTCCAGATATGAATATAGACAGTGCAATTTCACTTTGCAAAAGTGCTATTAGTGCAAAAGCTGATGGTATTATCATGGCAAATACTAGTATAGATTATTCTTTGATTGATAATGCAAGAACTTTTGGTGGAATTAGTGGTAGATTGATCACTCAAAAAAGTGCGACATTTTTTAAAGAAGTAGCTAAAGAAATTTATCAAGATACTATTTTAATAGCAAGTGGAGGCATAGATAGTGCTGAACTTGCTTATGAGCGCATTAAAAATGGGGCTAGTTTGGTTCAAATTTATACAGCTATGATTTTTAAAGGGCCAAGCATTGTTAAAAATATCAATCAAGGTTTAATTGAACTTTTAAAACAAGATGGTTTTAATCATATTAGTCAAGCTATAGGAGTTAATTTTAAATGATTAATTATAAAAAAATCACCCTTGAAAATGAACTTGAAATTTATACTTTACCTGTAAATAAAAAAAGTGGGGTTATAAGTATAGATATTTTTTATAAAGTTGGCTCAAGAAATGAAAAAATGGGAAAAAGTGGCATAGCCCATATGCTTGAACATTTAAATTTTAAAAGTACAAAAAATTTAAAAGCAGGTGAATTTGATGAAATAGTCAAAGGTTTTGGCGGAGTGGATAATGCAAGCACGGGCTTTGACTATACGCATTATTTTATAAAATGCTCTAGTGAAAATTTAGATAAGTCTTTATGGCTTTTTGCTGAATTAATGCGTAATTTAAATTTAAAAGATGATGAGTTTCAGCCTGAAAGAAATGTAGTTTTAGAAGAAAGGCGTTGGAGAACTGATAATAATCCTTTAGGATATTTGTATTTTAGATTATACAACCATGCCTTTTTACACCATCCATATCACTGGACCCCGATAGGCTTTTTTAAAGATATACAAAATTGGAAAATAGAAGATATACAAGATTTTCATCAAACTTTTTATCAACCTAAAAATGCTATTTTACTTGTGAGTGGCGATATTAACGAAGATGAAGTTTTTGCTTTAGCTAAAAAACATTTTCAAGATATAAAAAATACCAAAGAAATCCCTATAGTTCATGAAAAAGAACCTGAGCAAGATGGTGCTAAACGCGTGATCTTACACAAAGAAAGCGACACACAATTATTAGCACTTGCATATAAAATTCCTGCATTTAATCATGAAGATATGCCAAAACTTTGTGCATTAAGCGAACTTTTGGGAAATGGAAAAAGTTCTTTAATCAGTGAAATCTTAATTGATAAATTAGAATTAATCAATGAATTTTATGCTTATGCAAGTGAAAATATAGATGAGAATTTATTTATATTTATTTGCGTTTGTAATGAAGGTATAAAAGCAGAAGATGTTGAAAAAGAGCTTTTAAAAATTCTTGAAGATGTAAAAAATGCCAAATTTGATGATACTATCATGGAAAAAATCAAAAATACTGTAAAAAGTGATTTTATCTTTTCACTAAGCAATGCAAGCAGTGTTGCAAATATTTATGGCTCTTATCTTGCAAAAGGCGATTTAAAGCCTTTGCTTGATTATGAAAAAAATATAGAAAATCTAAGCAAAGATGATTTAATTCATTGTGCTAAAAAATACTTCAATGAAAACAAATCTACTACAATAATTTTAAAAAGGGGTGAAAATGGACAATAAAATCATCATAGGAGCAATGACAGCTTTAATAACTCCATTTAAAAATGGAAAATTAGATGAACAAACTTACCACAAACTCATCAAAAGACAAATCGCAAATGGGATTGATGTAGTAGTGCCTGTTGGAACAACCGGAGAAAGTGCCACCTTAACCCATGAAGAACATAGAATTTGTATAGAAATAGCACTAGATGCTTGCAAGGGAAGTTCTTGTAAGGTTTTAGCAGGAGCAGGAAGCAATGCTACCCATGAAGCTGTAAGTTTGGCTAAGTTTGCACAAGAGCATGGAGCTGATGGTATTTTAAGCGTTACTCCATATTATAACAAACCCACACAAGAAGGTTTGTATTTACACTACAAAGAAATAGCAAAAAGCATAGATATACCTGTGCTTTTATATAACGTGCCAGGAAGAACAGGTTGTGAACTTCAAACAGAAACCATTATAAGATTATTTAGAGATTGTGAAAATATTTATGGGGTAAAAGAAGCTAGTGGGAGCATTGATAAATGCGTTGATTTGCTAGCACATGAGCCTAGAATGATGCTTTTAAGTGGTGAAGATGCAATTAATTATCCTATACTTTCAAATGGCGGTAAAGGTGTGAT
Organism: Campylobacter sp. FU_497; assembly: GCF_025772425.1. Lineage (NCBI taxonomy): Bacteria > Pseudomonadati > Campylobacterota > Epsilonproteobacteria > Campylobacterales > Campylobacteraceae > Campylobacter > Campylobacter sp. FU_497. Next base: position 12,217 of record NZ_JAKMSC010000027.1, read on the forward strand.
TTCAGTTACTTCAAATTTACTTCCTGATATGATTTCAAAATTAACTCATCTGGCTTTAGAAGAAAAATATATTGAAGCTAAAAAAATTAATGATGAGTTGTATAATATCAATAAAATTTTATTTTGCGAAAGCAATCCTATACCTATTAAAGCAGCAATGTATATAGCAGGTTTAACTCCTACTTTAGAATATCGTTTGCCACTTTGTAAACCTAGTGATTGCAATTTAGCAAAAATAGAAGCGATTATGAAAAACTATAACATAAAAGGATTTTAATGGATACTTTTTTTCAAAATAAAACTTTAGTAATTAGCGGTGGAACAAGAGGGATTGGTAAAGCTATTGTATATGAGTTTGCAAAAGCAGGAGCTAATGTAGCTTTTACTTATAATTCTAATGCAGATTTAGCTCAAGAAATTATAAAAGATTTAGAAAATAACTATAAAATCAAAGCAAAGGCTTATGAGTTTAACATACTTGAGCCAGAAACTTATAAAGACTTATTTGAAAAAATCGATCAAGATTTTGACAGAATAGATTTTTTCATCTCTAATGCTATTATCTCAGGTCGTGCCGTTGTAGGTGGATATACTAAATTTATGAAATTAAAACCTCGTGGAATAAATAATATTTTCACAGCAACTGTAAATGCATTTGTAGTTGGAGCACAAGAAGCAGCAAGAAGAATAGAAAAAGTTGGTGGAGGTAGTATATTATCTATTTCCTCAACAGGAAATTTAGTACATATTGAAAATTATGCAGGACACGGTACAGCAAAAGCAGCAGTTGAGGCTATGGCAAGATATGCTGCAACCGAACTTGGTTCTAAAAACATCCGTGTAAATGTAGTAAGTGGTGGGCCAATTGACACTGATGCGCTTAAAGCATTTACAAATTATGAAGAAGTTAAAAATGCAACTATTAATCTTAGTCCATTAAACCGTATTGGACAACCTCAAGATTTAGCAGGAGCATGTTTATTTTTATGTTCTGATAAAGCAAATTGGATCACAGGACACACTTTAATCGTAGATGGTGGTACCACTTTTAAATGATTCATTACCCCATTTTGGGGTATTTTCTTTAAACACAAGGATTAATAAACAATGAATTTACCTAATATCTTAGCATTTATAAGGATATTATTAGCTCCACTTTTGTTTTTTTTGCTTATTAATGATTTTGAAAATATTCATCCTAGTTGGGTAAATTATTTTGCTTGTGTTGTTTTTGGTATAGCCGCCTTGACTGATTTTTTTGATGGTTATATTGCAAGAACTTGGAATCAAACTACAAAACTTGGAGCTATTATAGACCCACTAGCGGATAAAATGCTTGTTTTGGCTGCTTTTTTAGGATTATTACTCACCCAAAAAGCCGATCCTTGGATGGTTTATATTATTTTAGTAAGGGAATTTTTTATAACCGGTTTTAGAGTGGTTATGGTGAGTGAAAAATTTGATGTAAGTGCTTCTTTTGCAGGAAAAATAAAAACAACCTTTCAAATGATAGCCATTATATTTTTAATCATGCAATGGCCTTTTGCTAATACATTGTTATTTATTGCCTTAGTACTTACACTTTATTCAGCTTTTGAATACATACTAGCTTATATAAAACATTTAAAAAAGGTATAATTTGAAATCATATTTATTTTTATTTATTATCTTAGCTATTGGCTTTAAATTTTATTCTTTTAGCTTTTTAATAACGCTTTTGGTTATATCTTTTTTAATTTTTTTTCACGAGCTAGGACATTTTTTAGCCGCAAAACATATGAAAGTCGATGTAGAAATTTTTAGTATAGGCTTTGGAAAAGCTGTTTTTAAAAAAATTTACAAAAACACAGAATATCGCTTATCTGCTCTACCTTTTGGTGGTTATGTTAAACTTAAAGGACAAGATGATTTAAATCCTAGTGAAAAAAATTACGAACCAAATAGCTATAACACTCTAAGTCCTCTAGCTAGAATTTACATACTTTTTGCAGGACCATTTTTTAATTTCTTTTTAGCATTTTTGCTTTATATAGCCATAGGTTTTTTAGGTGTGCAAAAACTTGCACCTGTTATTGGCAATATAGCACCAAATTCAGCTGCACAAAAAGCAAATTTACAAATTGGAGATAAAATCCTAGCTATAGATGGAGTTAAAATTCAAAGCTTTGAAGAAATTGGCAAACTTGTACATATAAAACCAACCCTACTTAGCATAGAACGCGATGGTAAACTCATCAACATCACCCTAACCCCGCAAATTGATCAAGGTTATAATGAGTTTTATCAAAAAGTTCAAAAACCACTAATTGGCATAGCACCTAAGGGTGAGTTTGTTACTATTTATCATCCAGGAATTAGTAGTTTAAAATACGCTTATGAAGAAAGCATAGAGGCTTCTTTGCTTATTTTTAAAGGTCTTGCTAAAATCATCAGCGGGGAGTTAGATGCCAAAAACATGGGTGGAATCATCACTATGGTAGATATAACCTCCAAAGCAGCAAATACTAGCATAGTGGTTTTATTTTTAATCACTGCTTTAATTTCTATCAACCTTGGAGTATTAAATTTACTTCCTATTCCAGCACTAGATGGAGGACATATACTTTTTAACCTTTATGAGCTAATCTTTAAAAAAGAAGTACCAAAAGTATGTTTTGAATATCTTAGTTATTTTGGCATGGCTTTGCTTTTAAGCTTAATGGTATTTGTAACTTATAACGACATCACTCGTTTTATGAGTAATTAATAAGTCCTAGTAGCAAAATCATAACGGTTAAATTCGCCTATATTGTTTTTACGGTAAAAGCTATTATAAAATTGCTTACTTAAACTTTGCTCATAATTTAGTCTAAATCTTACCCACATTGCTGTTTGATCTTTGGCGTTAGTTTTTTCATCTTGATAATTAAGCGATAAATCTAAAATAGAAATTGGAGAATAAGTAATGTTATATTGGTTTTGTAATTCTTTTATATTAGAATTTACATTTAAAACATTCAAATATGGCAAGTCAAATACAACCCCAAGTTCTGTGCTATCATCACTATCGTTTTCTTTGATCTTATAATGATTAGCATATGCTTTAAAATAATGACTAAATTGCAATTCAGCGCCAAAGCTATTCTTAGTATAAGCTTCTTTATATTGATCATTAAAATAATTAAAACCAAAATTAAACTCATCAAATTCATAACGATTAATAAGTCCTAAAGAATATGCTTGCTCTGCTTGATCTATTCTTGCTTGTTTTTCTAAAAGTAAGGTAGCATTATCATAATCTAATATCGAATTGATATTTTTTATATTAACACTCAAAGCATTGTAGTCTAAATTTGCTTCTGTTTTATCTTTAGAACTTAAATTTAAAACTTGTCCTAAAGATTTACTAGCAAAAGATCCAAAATCAACATTTTGAGCTTGATATTCTTGTGGTTTTTGAAAAAATACTTGCTTAGAAACTGTATTTGTTTTTTGTTCTTTGCTAATATTAGCCTCACCCTCACCTAAGCTTTCTTCTAAATTTAAAGCAAATGCATTTATGCATATACAGCTTAAAAAAATGTATTTTTTCACTCAACCTCTAATGTATTATTTTATAAAGATACAAAATTCCACATTTACATGAAATATTGCTAACTTTATATTTATAATAGCATTATATTTTTACAATATGACTAATTAACAATATTTTTAACAACAAAACAATTATTTTTC
>NZ_JAKMSC010000028.1:0-6001 GCF_025772425.1 Campylobacter sp. FU_497
TTCTTTCTCATAAAATAACTTTTTTATTTTTAATAATCTTAAATTTAAAGAATTTAAATCATAAAAAAAGTTCTTTGTAAAATGAAATTCTGATTGACTCTTTATATTTTTAATAAACAAAAGTAATTCTTGAAAGTATTTTTTAAAAAAGTTAAATATAAAAATATATATTGCAGTTAATACTGCTAAAAAAAGTAAAAAAATCAAAATATTTTTTATCCAAAAATCTTGTATTTTTGCGTTTATTTTTGGATAAACAATGATGATGTATTTATATCCTTCATATTGATAAGCTTTATAATAAATTTCTTTATTATTAAAAAATTCATGTGTAAAATCTGCGTTAAATTGATTTTTAAAGAAATCAAAATCATCTAAAGATGAGATGGTTTTTCCATCTTTTTTGATGATAAAATCTGCTCTTGTTTGTTGAGAAAATTCTTGAATGTTGTTTGTATTGAGTGTTTTTATAATGCTAAATTTTAATGTATCATTCAAGGTTTTTAATTTTTGCTCATAAGTGCTTTTTATAGTGTTGTTTATATATTGCTCATTAACAAAATAAAACAATCCTATAAAAAATATACAAAAACATATAAAAAATAAAGCAAAAAAATTTCTGATTTTTAACACAATTTATAACCCACCGAGCGCACTGAAATGATATTTTCTTTAATTTGTGGAATTTTTTGTTTTAATCTTAAAATAGCCGTATTGATTGTCTTATCGCTTGTTGTGTCATTTTTCCATACCTGCTCACTTAAAAATTGACGGCTTAGAAGTTGATTTTTGTGATTAAAAAAACACTTGAGTAATTCTACATCTAGGGTTGATAAATTTTCAAATGTATTTGTTTGATAAATTAATTTTCTTTCTTCTATATATAAAGTAAAATCTTGATAAGAAATTTGTTCTTTTGGAGTTTTATTTCTTTTAGTTACGGCTTTGATTCTAAATAAAAGTTCATTAAAATCAAAAGGTTTGCATATATAATCATCGCAGCCTTGCTCAAAACCTTCTAAAATATCTTTTTGCAAAGTCTTTGCACTAAGAAAAATCACAGGCTCCATATAACCTTTTTTTCTTAATTGTTTTATCATCTCTACACTATCGCCACTTGGTAAATTTCTATCCATGATGATTAAGTCTATTTCATTTGTATCTAGAAAGGTTTCTAAGTCAAAAAAATCAAAATAATTATAAATTTTTATATTTTCTTGACTAAGTCTTAAACTAATTAACTCATTTAAATCTTTATCATCTTCTATCAAAATAATATTTAGCATATAAAATTATATCAAAAAATACATGTATCCAAAATGTTTCCAAGTTTTTTTAAATTTTCATTACTTTTTTTAAAACAAGGAGAAAAAATGAAAAAACTTTTGGCTTTAAGTGTGGCTACCTTTGTTAGTTTAAACGCAGCAGAATTAAAAATAGCAGGTTCATCTACTGTCTATCCTTTTACTTCTTTTGTTGCTGAAGAGTATGCTTCTATAAAAAATACAAAAACACCTATAGTTGAAAGTCTTGGCACAGGCGGTGGTTTTAAAGTGTTTTGCGAGGGAATTACTGATATTTCTAATGCTTCAAGAGCAATCAAGCCAAGTGAATTTGAAACTTGTAAAAAATCAGGTGTGAGTGATATAGTCGGGATTATGATAGGCTATGATGGCATAGTTTTAGCTCAAAATAAAATCAATGCTCCATTAAATATAAGCTTACATGAGTTATTTTTAGCTTTGGCCAAAGAAATTCCACAAGATGGAAAATTAGTCCCAAATCCTTATACAAATTGGCAACAAATCAATAAAAATCTACCAAATAGAAAAATTACAATCTATGGTCCTCCATCAAGTTCAGGAACAAGAGATAGTATAGAAGAACTTGTAATGGTAGATATTTCTAAAAAAATTCCTGAATATAAAGGTGCATATAAAACTATACGCCAAGATGGAGCATTTATACCAAGTGGAGAAAACGATAATTTAATTGTTTCAAAACTTTCTGTTGATAAAGAAGCTTTTGGGCTTTTTGGATACGGATTTTTAGCTAGCAATGATGATAAGATTAATGCAGTTGATATTGATGGTGTAAAAGCTGATGAGAAGAATATTTCCGAAGGAAAATATAAACTAGCTCGTTCTTTGTTTATATATATGAATGCTAAGAAAAATCCAGAAGTATTTGAATTTGCAAAAATTTATATGAGTGATGATTTAGCTAAAAGCGGAGCAGAATTAGAAAAAATAGGATTAGTTCCTTTGGATGAAAAAACATTAAAACAAACCCAAAAACATATAGAAGAAAAAGGTTTATTAACTGATGAGCTTGTTAAAGCAGGGAAAGTTTTTTAATTTTTAGGATGAAAAATTGATAAAAGAAAAAATAATAAAATTAACGCTTTTTCTTTGTGCTTTTGTTAGCGTAGTAGTAAGCTTTGCTATTATGCTAACTATTTTAATAGAGGCATTAAAATTTTTTCAAAAAGAAAGTGTATTTACTTTTTTATTCTCAAGTCAGTGGGCAGCAGATGCTGCATTTGTAGGTGCTGATGGAAGTAGCAAGCATGGGGTTTTTGGTGCTTTGAGTTTATTTTGGGGAACTTTTTATATTTCATTAATAGCAATGCTAACAGCCTTACCTTTAGGTGTAATGTGTGCTATTTATCTTGGAGTATTTGCAGGTAAAAAATCTAAAAACTATTTAAAACCTATTTTAGAAATCATAGCAGGAATTCCTACTGTAGTTTTTGGATTTTTCGCAGCCATAGTTGTAGCTCCTTTTATAGTGTGGTTTTTTTCTCTTTTTGGTATAGAAGCTAGTTTTCAAAGTGCCCTAGGTGCAGGTTTTATCATGGGTATTATGATAGTTCCTATAGTGGCTTCACTCTCACAAGATTGCATTGAAGCTGTAAGTTTAAAAAGGATAAATGGAGCTTATGCTTTAGGTATGACTAAAAAAGAAGTCGTTTTTGCAGTAATTTTACCAGAAGCAATGCCAGGTATAGTTGCAGCTTGTCTTTTAGGACTTTCAAGAGCTTTAGGTGAAACAATGATTGTTGTTATGGCTGCTTCATTGCGTCCAAATTTAACAATGAATTTTTTAGAAGATATGACAACAGTGACTGTAAAAATAGTAGAAGCATTAAGCGGTGATCAAGCTTTTGATAGTTCTTTAGCTTTAAGTGCATTTTCTTTAGGGCTTGTGCTTTTTATTATTACATTAATCATTAATATTTTTAGCGTTTATTTGATAAATCGCTTCCATAAAAGGAAAAATTTATGAAAAAACTTTTTAAACAAAGAAAAAAAGCTTCAAAAAATTTCAAAAGATTCTGTAAAATGGGGCTTTATATAAACCTTATTTTTCTTTGTATTTTTTTATCAAGCGTAGGGTATCTTGGGATAGGAGCTTTTAAGCAAACTTACATTTATGCCCAGGCTGATAGAAATAGCCCTTCATATGAGCTTTTATCGCGTGCTGAACAAAGGAAAATAAGAACAGGTCAAATCAAAGAAAAATCTTGGCTTTTAGCAAATTCTGAAGTTGATCAATATATGAAAAAAAACTACAATAAACTAAGCGATGAACAAAAAACTTTAGTTGATGAATTAGTTCAAAAGCAAGAAATCAAACTAAGTTTTAACACAAATTTTTTCCTTAATGGAGATTCTAAATCACCTGAAAATTCAGGAATCTTTGCTTCTGTGGTTGGAACTTTACTTGTGATGATAGTTTGTATGGTTGTAAGTATCCCAATAGGAGTTGGAGCAGCTATTTATTTAGAAGAATTTGCTCCGCAAAATGTATTTACGCATTTTATAGAAGTGTGTATTAATAACCTTGCAAGTATTCCTAGTATTTTATTTGGACTTTTAGGACTTGGAGTGTTTATTAATCTTTTTGGGATGCCTCGTTCTAGTGCTTTAGTTGGAGGATTAACTTTGGCTATTATGAGCTTACCTATTATTATTGTTTCAACTAAAGCTGCCTTAAAAAGTGTGGATATTAATATGAAAAATGCAGCATATGCTTTAGGCATGACTAAAATTCAAATGATAAAAGGCATTATGCTACCTTTGGCAATGCCTATGATTTTAACAGGTTCTATTTTAACTTTAGCTCAAGCTATTGGTGAAACCGCGCCTTTGATGATTATAGGTATGATAGCTTTTATACCTGATGTGGCAAATAGTGTTTTTGCGCCAACAAGTGTTTTACCTGCTCAAATTTTTTCATGGTCAGCTATGCCAGAGCGTGCATTTTTAGAAAGAACAGCAGCAGGGATTATAGTGCTTTTATTTCTTTTGGTGATTTTAAATTTAGCAGCAATACTTTTAAGAAGATATTTTCAAGGAAAATTAAAATGATAGCAAAAACAACAAATCTAAATTTATTTTATGGTAAAAAACAAGCTTTATTTGATATTAATATGGAAATTCAAAAAAATAAAATCACAGCTTTAATAGGTGCTTCAGGCTGTGGAAAATCCACATTTTTGCGTTGTTTTAATAGGATGAATGACAAAATAGCAAAAATCGATGGTCTTGTTGAGATTGATGGAAAAGATGTTAAAAATCAAGATTTAGTCGTGCTTAGAAAAAAAGTCGGAATGGTATTTCAACAACCTAATGTTTTTGTAAAAAGCATTTATGATAATATTTCTTATGCACCAAAACTCCATGGGATGATCAAAAACAAAGATGAAGAAGATGCTTTGGTGGAAGATTGTCTTAAAAAAGTAGGGCTTTTTGAGGAGGTAAAGGATAAACTAAAACAAAATGCTCTAGCACTTTCAGGTGGTCAGCAACAACGCCTTTGTATAGCAAGAGCTTTGGCCATAAAGCCAAAATTATTACTTTTAGATGAACCAACTTCAGCGCTTGATCCTATATCTTCAAGCGTTATAGAAGAGCTTATTAAAGAATTAAGTCATAATCTTTCTATGATCATGGTAACGCATAACATGCAACAAGGTAAGCGCGTGGCTGATTATACTGCATTTTTTCATCTAGGCGAACTTGTAGAATTTGGTGAAAGTAAGGAATTTTTTGAAAATCCTAAAGAAGAAAAAACAAAAGCTTATTTAAATGGAGCTTTTGGATAATTTTTATTTATTTAGAAATTTTGATGATATAATTAATCAAAATTTCTAAAAGGCTTAACATGCTTAAAAATCAAACTTATTTCATAGACTCTTGTGATGATGTGGAATTAAATATAAAAAGAGAAAGTAAATTAGAATATAGAATCACTTATGATGATAGTAAGCAAATGAAAGCTATTGTTTGCATTATTTCTGGATTTGGAGATGATGCAAATAGCGATTATAGAAGACATTTAGCTGAAGCTATTTGTAGTAATTTTGATGTAATTGTACTTAGTGTTGAGTATCACTGTATTGGTTCAAGATTAAATAATGGTGCAAAAATAGTATTTGATAATATAGATGAATTTATATTAGAGCATTCATGTAAAGCTTTTGGTATAAAATGGAAAGATTTTGCCTATGATGATTTAAAATATATAGACCATCAAATGATTGAATTAAAATCAACAAATAAAATTCACAATCAAAGTAAAATTCAACTTAGCGCCACTTTAAAACCAACTAAAAATGAGTATCAAAATTTTGGCATTATGCAAGCAATAGATATATCTAATGCTATATTACATGTGGAAAAAAATATGGTGGGGGGGGGTATACCAGTAATTTTAATTGGTAGTTCTCATGGGGGATATTTAGCAAATTTATGTGCCAAAATAAGCCCTTGGGTTGTAGATACTATAATAGATAATTCCTCTTACGCTCTTACACCTCTTTCGTATTTGGGTTTTGCTAAAGAAATCGATTATACTAAGAACTGCGAATTTTATATAAATTATTCTGAAAATATTGATTTATTTTTATTTACTAAAAGTTTTTGGACGTCTAATCAATACTCTCCTTGTTATTTTTCTAATGCAAGAAAAAATATTAGAGATATTTTAAATTATG
>NZ_JAKMSC010000029.1:0-3387 GCF_025772425.1 Campylobacter sp. FU_497
CTTCATCTACTTCTTCGGTCTCTTCTTCTTCATATTCAAAGGTAGGCGTTTGTTTTTGGGAATTAGCCACTTGGCGAGAGATTTTTTCATAGTCACCATCTTCACCACCTCCATCAATAGGTTTGTTAACATCAGGAGTTATTAATAAAGGAATAGTTTTAAAATCTCCAGCTATGATAACTTTTTCAAATTCGTTATTATCTTTAAAATCTTGAAGCTTGCCTTTATAGTCAAGCAATTGTGCATAAAAATTTTTAGCTTCATTGTTAAGTTTTATGATAGTATTTTTGATACTTATAAATGCAGGATCATTTTCATTTTTCAAGCCTTTTTCTATTAAAACTACATAATCATTATAAGCTTTTATAGCTTTAGCTAATTCTTCTTGATTGACTTCAAGTAAGTATTCAAGATTAAATCCTTTTGATACTATATTTTCATTAAGATCATTTAGATTGTTATACAGTTTGTTTTTATTATTGTTAAATTTTGTAAATTTAGTTTCAGCATTTTTGAAAGAATTTTCAAAACTATCTTTTACTGTTTTATCTTTAAAATTAGCTTTGCTTATATCATGATCTTTGTATGCATTTAAAAAGCTCAAGCTTTGTAATAATGCTCTAGCATCATTTTCTTTTACACCTAAATATGTAGTTATAAATTTAACCTGCTCATCTTCTGTTTTATTTGATATATTGCTATATTCACTTAGCAATTTAGCTAATAATCTAATATCTATATTATAATGAACCTTATCAATATCATTTATAATATCATCCCATATATCATCGCTAATTAAATCGCCTTGATCTAAAGTGGCTGTTTCATCTTTAATCTTTTCTACATCAGGGATATTCATATCTTCAGAAGGTTTAGATGGTGGTGGCATTATAGGAAGTATAGGTTTAGATATGGTATCTGCTTGTTCTTTAAATTTATTATAAACTTCATCTTTATTACTATCGCTGTAAGCGTGAATATTTATTTTATCATTTGGTGTTAAATCTTCTACAGTATCCTCGTGTGTATAAATATTAAAATTAGAAATAATATGATCATTATTACCATTGAAAAAATATGCTAGGCTTTTTTTTGCATCATCATCAATATATATATGTATATTCTCATATTGATTTCCAGATGAGTATTCAACAAAAAACATTAATAGTGGTTCGAGAAACTTTCCTTTGTTGTATATGACTACATTGCTTATATCAGCATCAGAGCTATTCTCAGAAAATGCATAAAACATTATACCATTATAATTATCACCTCTAGCAAATTGTCCAGTATTATTAACAATGATATTTTTTAATTCTATCTTACTATTTATAGACCCATTATTACTATATATCATACTAGATAAACCATACATCTTAGCATGCTCACTTAGATAAAAATCTCCAGAATTATTAACAATGATATTTTCTACATAAGTACCCGGACGTATATTTCCTAATCCTACAATCTTTTCTGCATAAAATTTTCCAGTATTATTAACAATGATATTATTTACCCAAGTTTTTATCATTGTTTCATTTTTCACCGGACCAAATCCTTGTGTAAATCCATTAAAATCATATTTACTATTAAATATTCCTGAATTATTTACAACAATACTAGAAAATTTACCGATGCCGCCACCAAATCCTTCAATAATGGATCCTTTAAAAGAACCAGAATTATTTACAATAACATCTTGTACTTTTCCCTCATAAATACTACCAAAACCACTTAAAAAGTGACCTTCTGTATTGTAAGTTCCAGAATTATTTATACTTATATTATAAAAGTCAGATTGATATCCAATTCCAACAAAACCACCAACAATACCGCCAGTTGTATCTATACCACCACCCATATAATCCACATTAATATTTTCAAAAGTTGCATTTTGTGTTTTTCCAAATAATCCCACATATCTAGGTTTATCTTTAACTTCATCTGATACTGTATCTATATTAATATTCTTTAAAGTATATCCTTGACCGTCAAATGTTTTAGTAAAAGCACTATCACCATTAAAACCTACTATCATATTAGTACAACCATATCCATCTATACAATAATTTGCATAGTTTTGTCCATTACTTGCTTTAAAATCTATATCATTAGTAAGTCTATACTCACTAGCTGTATTTCTAAAAATACCATCTTTATTTTCATTCCACCCTTTAGCAAAATGCCACCAGTCTACATCAGAGCCTATGCCTACATATTTATATACTTTAAAATTACTGCTTGAATTGTTAAATTTGTTAAATACTTTAAAAGAACTAGGATTATAATAATACCCACTAGCATTTAAATACATAGAACCTTTAAAACTATTACCATTGCCTCCCTTGATATTTAATTTGCTAAGTTTATTACCATTAATAGAGCTTACATCAACATAAACTTCATTGCCTTGTAAGTTTATATTTTCAGCATTGACTTTTCCAAATTTAATGCCATTGTGTTCTTTATCCCAATTAGTATCAGCATCTAATACTACTTTATTACCTTGTAAAGTAACGTTTTTAGCATTAATATTACCCATATTTACTACATTACCACCATTTGGTTTAAACACAGGAGAGAAAGTATTATAAGCAAGTTTTCCATCAGCAAATGCTTGCATGCTTTTACTATCCATCGATGAAGTCGAAGCCACAAAGCGATTAGCATTGATGATAGATCCACTCTTTTCTATGATTACCCCATTAGGATTGATTAAAAAGACATTATTACCACCTGCATTTAATATACCTTCTATGGTAGATTTACTAGTTCCATGAGCAATGTTTAGGTAGTTTTGACCACTTTGTCCTTCTCCAAATTTTACTTGAGCATTTTTACCTATACTAAAACCACCACCCCATTGGATAACATGATTACCACCTTGTGTTGTACCATTAACATACATAGTATTACCATCAATGTTTATATTACCTGTAGTCCCATGAGTAAATTTACCCCCACTAGGTAAGTGATTTGGATTAAGTGGTTTATCTGCTGCCACCATAGGTGATAATAACATTGATACAGTTATGCCTGAGAGTATGATGTGATTTGCTAGCTTTTTCATAATTAATCCTTTTTGAGTATTGCTTTAATTTAAATTCACTACTATGCTTTTTGCATCTTTACTTACACTTAGAGTGTATTTAGCTTTTTGAACTTTTGCTTTGATGTTTTTATGTAAGCTTTGATTGTTTTTAGTGATAGTTTCTAATAAGCTTTGTAAGTCTTTTTGATTTAGGTGTTTATTATTTGCATCTACAAAGCCTTTTTCACTTTGCATTAAAATAAAGCTTTTATTTTTTACATTATTGTTAGTATATACATTAATAGAACTATCTTTAGAAAGATTAATAGCTTCTTTAGCACTTAAATAAGTTTTAA
>NZ_JAKMSC010000003.1:0-125312 GCF_025772425.1 Campylobacter sp. FU_497
ACCTTCGAAGGAGTCTTCTGATGAGTTTCCTTGTCTAATAACCAAAGATTTTATACTTTCTATACATAAAGAGTTGGTTGTGGTTATAGCATATTCATAGTTTTCATAGAAATTTGACATTAAAATCAAGTCATAAGTTTTTACAAAAAAGTGAATTTTTTCTTGTTCAAAAAAACGATAAAAAGTTAAAAAGTTAATATCCTCATATAGATAAATATGAAGTCTTTTATCTTGTAAATCTTGACTAAAATCATTTAAATGCAAAGCAATATATAAAAGTTCTATTTCAGGTTCTATAATGCAAATATAATCTTTAAGGGGATTTTTTAATAATTCAAAAATTAACATGCCGTTGCCAATTCCAAAAAAGATCAAAAATGGATGTCTTTTGTAGTTTTGCTCATAAAAAGATAAATTATCTAAAGCATTTTGTATACAAAATTGTTTTGTTTTATGATCATAAATATCGTAGTTTTTTTCAAAAAGTTCAAATCTTTCGTTGGATTTTACTTGCAAGATTTTATCGGCTAAGCTTGCATTGATTTCTTTTAAAACTTGTAAATTTTTAGAAAAATTAAGTTCAAGTAGCATTATAGTTCCTTGTTTATATTTTTTTAAGCAAAAGCATAAATCATTCCAAAATATACTCTTCTTTTAACGCTTGTCCAAATTCTATATCACAACTTGCTTTTTTGCCAAGTATGATAGGCAAAAATTTAGGATGCAAACCTAGGCTCGGTCTTACGCTTTTTATATTTTCTCGTGTGAAAATATCACCTTTTTTGATGTCTTTGCTTGCGTATAAACTTCTTGCAAAATGGCGGTTTTTTAAAGTTTTTTCATCCATGCTAAATTCTTTGTTTCCTAAAGCTTGCTCGCTTAAACGCACCATAGAACACATTTGCTTAAATTCCTCAAAATCAAGACTAAATTTAGCATCAGCGCTATTTAAAGTTTTGTCTAATATAAAATGTTTTTCTATAACTCTTGCACCAAGAGCTACGGCTAAAGTTGTTGCTAAAAATCCCTCGCTATGATCACTTAAACCAATAATAGTGTTAAATTTTTCTTGTAAAGTTTTTATGACATTTAAATTTAAATCACAAATTTGTGAAGGATAAGCTGAGGTGCATTTTAGCAAAATCAAATTCGGATTGTTTTCTTCTTTAAAAATTTTAACAATCATTTCAAGTTCTTCTTCATAGGCTATGCCTGTAGAAACTAAAGTAGGTTTGTTTTCTTTTGCTACATAACGCAAAAAATCATAATCATTTGCTTCAAAGGAAGCGATTTTATAAGCTGGGGGATTAAATTGCCTTAAAAAATTTACATCTTCTTTAGAAAAAGGACTAGAAAAGCAAATTAAACCTTCATTTTTAGCACATTCAAAAAGTTTTTCATGCCACTCATAAGGAGTTTTAGCTTCTTCGTAGAGCTCATATAGTTTGCGTCCATGCCATAAACCACCTTCAATAATAAAATCTTTTTTGTCAGAATTTAGTGTTAAGCTATCTGGGGTATAGGTTTGAATTTTTATAGCATCAGCTCCTGCTTGTTTGGCTGCTTGTATGGTTTTTAAAGCCACTTCAAGGCTGTTTGCGTGATTTGCTGAAAGCTCGGCAATGATGAAAACTTTTTCATTTAAATTGAAATTTTCTATAAACATTAAAAACCTTTTTTTAATTTAAATAAAAATTTACTATATTTTATATTTTAATTATTAATTATGATTAAAGGTTTATTTAGTAAAATAAATTTAATTAAGTTATCTAAGGAAAAAGCTATGACTAAAACACTTGAATATTCGATTTATCATTTTTGTGAACACATTTTAAAACTTAAAATTGCACCAACAAGTGTAATCAGAGGTGAGCTTTATGGAGCTTCTATACCTTTATATTTTAAAGATGAGGAATATAGTTTTTATTTATTTTTTCAAAAAAAAGCTTTAAATGAAATTGCGTTGTTTTTATTGCATGAAGAATTAAAAGAAGATGGTTTGGCAGATCTAGTTAAAGAAGTGGCTAATCAAATCATAGGTTATGCTAAAAAATTACTTAATGATACTAATGGAAAAGATGAATACCGTTTAGGGGTTCCTGAGTATTTAGGGCGCATTGATGGATTTTCAAAAATCAAGCTCAAAGAAAAATTTACCTATGAGATGAAAAATGCTCGTTTTAGAATAGGTTATAAAAAATTATGATAGAAGATCATTTAGGATTATTGCAATCTTATGAAGATATTTTAGATATTAGTGTTGATTTTGTTAGTGAGCTTGGCACAACTAATATGAGCGTGAGAGATCTTTTAAAACTAGAAGTTGGTTCTGTGATAGATCTTGAAAAGCCAGCAGGTGAGAGTGTGGAGCTTTACTTAAATAAAAGAATTTTTGGCAAAGGTGAGGTGATGGTGTATGAAAAAAACCTTGCCATAAGAATTAATGAGATTTTAGATTCAAAATCAGTATTGCAGTATTTTAAAAAAGAATTGCAATGAAATTTATTTGGATTTTACTACTTGCTTTGCCTCTTTTTGGGGCAAAAATTCTTGATTATAATATCTATCCAAGAGAAGATAGGGTGGATATTACTTTTTCATTTGATGTTCCTTATAAAGAAGGTATTAGTCAAAAGAGAAAAGATAATATTATCATTTTTACTTTAAATGCTCAAAGTGTTAAAGAAGAAGATAGGATAATAAATTCTAATATTGTTAAAAAAATAAAAATCTTTTCAGAAGGTAAAAAAACTTTTATAGCTTTAAGTACTGGCGATAAGATACAAATTAATGCAGATACAATTGGTGAGTATGGTTTAAGACTACGTGTGCAAAAAGAGGGTGTAAATTTAACTACAAAAAAAAGCTTAAATGAAAAAAATGAGGAGATAAAAATGCAAGAGTATGATTTTACAAATTATATTTTAGTTGTAAGTGTTTTGATACTTTTGCTTATTGGACTTTGGTTTTTAAAAATGTATTTAAGGCAAAAACATCCTTTAGATAGAAATTTTACTTTGATTTTTCAAAGACCGCTTGATAGACATAATCAACTTGTAGTTTTTGAGTATGGTCTAAAACGTTATACTATGATTATAGGAAATTCTAATGTGGTATTAGAAACGAGTGAAGCTTTGGCAAAAAATGAAGAGCAAAATAAAACACCCCAAAAACCAAAAGAAAAAGATTTTGACTCTTACTTTGAAGAAAATAAACAAAGATTGCAAAATTTACTTTTAAAGCAAAATAATTAATTTTTTTGATTAAAAGCTAAAATGATAAGCTTTGGCTTTGAAATCTTTTTAATCTCTTCTTTTGAAAAATAAATTTGCTTTTTATCTGAGTAAATATATAAAGTGTGGTTTTTTAGCATAAAATCAAGATTTATATCAGTATCTTTTGCTAATTTTTTTGCTAATGCTAGAATGAAATTAAGCCAAGTTAATATATGATTGTTTGGCAATAGTTCTTTGATATGTTCAATGGCAAATGGATTGATTTTTTTACCATTGGCCTTTAAAAGGGTAGAGATAAGTAAAATTTCTTTGTGTGAAAAGCCAAAATGCAAACCATTTAAAGCCATATAAGCGCTATGCTCATTAGCAAAATAAAAATTAATCCTTTCACCTATGTGAGCTAATTTGGCAGCATTTAAAAGATCTTTTTTAAAGTTAATATCAACTTTGTGAATAGGCAAAAGTGTATCAAATAATTTATTTGCAAAATACGCACTTTTATCGCTATAATCTATATTAAAACGATCTTGTAAAGATTTTAAACTTGGATTAAAATTAGGTGGAAATTTAGCGTTAAATTTTGAAAAATCAGTGGTGTCATTTTTTACCTTGGCGTATTTTTGAAAAAGATTGGATAAAAACACACCCTCTCTTACGCCCACTGCTGAGGTGATGATATTTTTGGCTTTCAAGTTTTTTGCTAAGGCTAAAAAGATTACACAACCTTCTTTTATGGTATCAAAACGATCTTTTTTGATATTAAAATCAACTAAATTTTTAGCATTTTGAATTTTTTCTATGTGGTTTTTTTCTTTCTCAAAACTATAGCTAAAATTGTGAATCATTTTTAATGGATAAGAATTTTTTTTCATTATAGAATTTGATAACGCTCTTAAACTCCCGCCTATGGCAATAATATTGTCATTTTGAAAGCGTTTTGGAACTTGCATTAGCGCTTCTTGTATAAACTGATCTAGTGCATTAAATCTTTTGGTGTCATAAAAAATTTCTTTTAATCTTACTGTGCCAAGATCAAGTGAAATACAATCTATAATTTTACCTTCTTTAATCAAACAAAGCTCAGTTGATCCTCCGCCTATGTCTATAGTAGTGGCATTTTGAATATTTGATAACAAATTTAGCGCAGCAAGACCGCCTAAAAATGATTCGGTTTTTCCATTAATACATTTTATATTTAAACCTACATTTTTTGCTATTCTGGCAATAAAGTCTTTTGCATTTGGTGCATCTCTTAATGCAGAAGTTCCAACAGCAATAATTTTTCTACATTTTTCTTTTAAAGCTTTTTCTTTAAAGTAAGCCAAAGCTTTCTCAGCCTTAAGCATAGCTTCTTCTTGGAGGATTTTGTTATTGTTGTAGGCATTTTCTCCAAGTCTTACTTTCTTTTTATGTTCGCTACAAATGAAAAAACCATATCTTGAGGTTCTTTCAAAAACAACCATACGAACGGAATTAGAACCAAGGTCAATTACTGCTGTTTTTTTAGCCATTAAATATCTTTATTTTTATGTTTCAAGCGAAGCTCATCAATGCTTTCTACATTGTCAGGATCAGGTATGATACAATCTACTGGACAGGCTACTATACAGGCTGGCTCTGAAAATTCATTCACGCATTCAGTGCATAGATCAGGATCTATAACATAGATTGGATCATTATCATAAATAGCCTCATCCGGACATTCTTCCCTGCATGCATCACAGGATATACATTCTCTAGTGATTAAAAGTGACATACTTTTCCTTTTATGAGTAATAAAGCAAACTTATACTATATAAAAACTTATAGCTAATTTAAATGAAAGAAAAAATAGAACCAATTTTTAGAATGATTGAATCATTCTAAAAATTTTAGTTAGTTTTTTTAGGAAAACAAAAGCGATATCCTCTGCGACGTACAGTTTCTATGGTAGAGATATTAAGTGGTTTATCCATTTTTTGTCTTATTTGATTGATTGCAACTTCTATAACATTTGGAGTTACAAGTTCAGGCTCTTCCCAAATAGCATCTAAAAGCTGTTCTTTTGATACGATTTGATCAGAATGTCTAGCAAGGTGAGTTAAAACTTCAAAAGGCTTTCCTTTTAATTCTATATCCTTTCCTTGATAAGTGATTTTTTCTTCATCAGGGTCAATCACTAAATCATCAATTTTAATCACATTGGTTCCACCAAATCTAAGTCTAGCTTCAATTCTCGCCATTAAAATTTCAAAATCTAAAGGTTTTTTTATATAATCATCTGCTCCAGCTTTTAAAGCTTTGATTTCATTTTCTTTATCTGCTTTTGAGCATATTGTAACTATAGCAGTTCTTGGAGATTTTTGTTTGATAGCATTGATCAAATCACTTGCGTCGTTATTGCCTATAGTCCAATTTGATAATACTAAATCATAGTGTCTAATACCTATAAAATACTCAGCGTCTTTAAAATTTTCTGAAGTATCACTTTGGTAGCCAAACTCGTTTAAAGTGTTTGATAAGGTTTTGTTAAGTGATGCTTCATCTTCTACAACTAAAATACGCATTTTATTCCTTTGAAGATAGTTTTAGTGCAAAAGTATAACACAAATTAAGCAAATATTCAAAATTCTTTAAAAAATTTTTAATATTTTTTGCTTAAACTAGCTCCAACGCATGCATTTTTAATAATATCAGGCTTATAGCAGGTAATATGTATAAACTGAAGTTTTTTATGGTGCTTTTTGATATCTTTGCATATATATTTTAAAGATTTTTCTATTGTCTTAAATTTTTTCTTTTTATAGATTTTTTCTATTCTCGCACATAGTTTTGCATAATCTAAAAATTTTTTACTTTTAGCTTCTAATTCTATTAAGACTTTTTGCTCTTGAATTCTTTCAAAATCCAAAAGTCCTATAATGCATTTAAATTCTAAGCTAACTTTTATATGACTTTGCATTCTTGTTTTCCGATTAATCTTAAAATATTTGGTATATGTTTATAAATAACTATAAAAGCGATAATAAATATCGGTGCATGAGTATTAATCACAGGCATATCATAATGAAATATAAAAGAAGTTATGATTAAAACAATCAAGGCTCCAAGTGAAGCTAAGCTTGAAATTTTAAATACCTTTCCTATGATAAACCAAGCTAAAATCGCAGATATAATTTCAAAAGGTAAAAATACTGCTAAAACTCCAGCTCCAGTAGCTACCCCCTTACCCCCTTCAAATTTTAAATAAGGAGAAAAACAGTGGCCAAATACCGCTAAAACCGCCATAGTCCATAAGATATTTTCATCATAGCCTAAAAATTTTGCTACTAATATAGGTATAATCCCTTTAAGTGCATCTAGAACAATAGTTGCAACAGCAAGTGTTTTGGCAAGTTTAGGATCACTTTCTTTTACTACTCTTAAAACATTAGTAGCCCCTATGCTTTTACTACCTGCATTTTTAATATTTGTTTTAGCAAAAATTTGAGCTAGTAAAAGCCCAAATGGTATAGCACCTATAAGATAAGCCAAAAGATAGATTATTAAATTTTCCATTTATTTTTTATCCTGATTATATAAAACTTTATAAAATGATAGCAAAAAACCCTGAAATAAATATTTAAGATATATTTTATCCTATAATAATTTTTATTGTTAAATAGAAATTTTTTATTTTGTTTAAAGAAAATTATAGATATATTTTCAATAAGTTTATTTTAAATAGGCTTTATTTTATCTTATTTAGGAGTAGATAATGAAAAAAATTTCATTATTAGTTGCATCATCATTATTAGTTGCATCAACTGCTTTTGCTAATGATAGAGCTTTACTAGATGAAGCAAAAGCTGCAGGTTTAGCACCTTTACCAAAGGATCAAGCGGGTGTTGAAAAACTATTAAAAGAAATGGGAGTTAAGGCTAGCAAATTCTCTAAAGAAAAAGCTAATCTTGGTAAAAAGCTGTATTTTGAACCAAGACTTTCTAAAAGTGGCTTGATTTCTTGTAATACCTGTCATAATTTAGGTATGGGTGGTGCTGATGGTATAGCAGCTGCTGTAGGACACAAATGGACAGCTAATCCTCATCATTTAAATTCGCCAACAGTTTATAACTCAGTTTTAAATTCAACTCAATTTTGGGATGGTAGAGCAGGTACTTTAGCAGATCAAGCAAAAGGACCAATCGAAGCAGAACCTGAAATGGCAACCCCGGCAAAACTAGCTATTGAAAAAATTTCTTCTATGCCAGAATATGTCAAAGAATTTAAAAAGGTTTATGGTAGTAGTGGAGTGACTTTTGACAATATCGCAGATGCTATTGCTACATTTGAAAGAACACTTTTAACTCCTTCTAAATTTGATAAATTCTTAGAAGGTGATACAAAAGCATTAAGCAAAAAAGAAAAAGAAGGTTTAAAAACTTTCATCGATAAAGGTTGTACGGCTTGCCATACAGGAGTAAATTTAGGTGGTAGTATGCAGGCTTTCCAAGTAGCAGCTAAATATAAATTTGCAAATGTAGGAGATTTTAAAGGTGATGCAAATGGCTTAGTTAAAACTCCAACCTTAAGAAATATTGCTGAAACTGCTCCGTATTTCCACAATGGTGCTATTTGGTCTTTACAAGAAGCAATCAAAGAAATGGGTAGTGTGCAACTTGGCATAGAAATTTCTGACAAAGAAGCAGCTTCTATAGAAACTTTCTTACATGCTCTAACAGGTAAAAAACCAAGTATTACTTATCCTCAGCTTCCAAAAGCAACTGAAAAAACTCCAAAACCAGAGCTTTAATTTAAATCTTAAGACGCTTTTTGCGTCTTAAGCTTACTTTATATAAAATCAAGATATAATTACCGCTTTTAACCACTAAAGCTTTTTAAATTTATGTTTTATGCATAATGCTTTATGGTGCTACCAAAATATTTTAAGAAAGGATAGCTGTATGTATGCTATTATAAAACACAGTGGAAAACAATACAGAGTAAGCCAAGGTGATGAGCTTAAACTAGATCGTTTTGAAGCTGAAGCAAAATCAAGCGTAGAAGTAAGTGAAGTTCTTGCTGTATGCGATAAAGAATTAAAGGTAGGTGCGCCGTTTGTTGCGGGTGCAAAAGTTGTTTTAGAAGTGATTGCTCATGGAAAAGACAAAAAAGTTGTGATTTATAAAAAAAGACGTAGAAAAGACTCAAAATTAAAACGCGGTTTTAGAAGACAATTTACTCGCGTTAGAGTAGTAGATATTAAAGCTTAAGGAGTAAAGAATGGCACACAAGAAAGGTCAAGGTTCAACTCAGAATAATCGTGATTCTATAGGTCGTCGTCTAGGTGTTAAAAAATTTGGTGGAGAATTTGTTCGTGCTGGTAACATCATCATTCGCCAAAGAGGAACAGCAACTCATGCAGGCAATAACGTAGGCATGGGAAAAGATCATACAATTTTTGCTTTAATTGATGGTTTTGTAAAATTTGAAAGAAAAGATAAAAATAGAAAAAAAGTTTCTGTTTATCCTGCATAATTTTCCTAGATTATCTAGGAAAATTCTTTGTAAATATAAATTCTTAAATACAAGATGGCTTTTGAATGTATAGAATATCCAAAGATGAATTAAGAAGATATATTCTAGAGCAAATTTCAGATGATGTGAAAATAAAACAAGTAGAAGATCTTATTGAAAAAGCCATGAAGGATCTTCGATACACAGAAATAAATATAAAAAATATAGACGAAGTAACAAAATATATCTTAGAAAAAAATACATTAGCTGATAAGAAATTAAGCAGTCCTAGAAAAAATAATTTTTTACCTTTTTTGACCGCATTAATTATAGGTGGTAGTGGAGTTTATTATTATAAGAATGAAACTCGTTATACAGTAAAAGAAGAATACGCATTTATTTCAACTTGTGTTGGGCTAAACTTAAGCCATGAAAGAAAATGGGCGTGTATTGCAAAATTAGAAATATGTCAAAAAAATGAAAAAAGTTTTATCGAGTGTGCAAAACATTATTCTTCAGAATAGTGTTTAATTAAAATTTTATAATATTCATCTCCAAAAATTTCTCTTTCAAATTGATCGTCAATTAATGGTTTATAAATTTTATCTTTTTTTATTTCTTCATTTTCTAGCAAGAAACTATATATTTTTTCTATTTCATTTTTTGGAGTACCTCTTTGTATAATTTTTTTATATTTATCAACATACTGTTTTCTTGTTCTCTCATCTATAATATATAATTTTTCACACTCTTCTTGGAGGTCTATATAGGCATCTATAAATTCTCTTTGGCTTTTGTAGGCTTTTTTTAAATTTTTGGTTATAAATTCTTGATAATTATTTTTATATTTTTTTTGATGTAGTTTTTCCATTTTGTCCCTATTTGTCTCTAGTGTATTTTATAAAATTATATCTATAAAGTTATTAACTTTATAATTTTTTTTAAAAAAGGAGAATTAAATGAACAAAAAAATTGATCCCAAAGATAATGCATCAAATATGCAAAATCCAAATAAAGGTACACCTGGAACAAATAAGCAATATGATCAAAATCAAGGAGATCGTGGGAAGCAATTAAATCCTAATCAAAAAAATAAATGAGGCTATAATATATAGTTACAAATACTATAACACCTAATAATTAGAGATAAATATTCTAAAATTAGGTGTATTTTCTACTTTAAAATTTAAAAAAGCTACTCTTTTGAAATTATTTATATTTTGATATACTTCTTTTTAATTTATTTAAGGTTATGTATGTTTATAGATAATGTGAAATTAGTTTTAAGTTCAGGTAATGGTGGCAAAGGTGCTGTGAGTTTTCGCCGTGAAAAACATGTTCCACTCGGTGGACCTGATGGTGGCGATGGTGGAAATGGTGGCGATGTGTATTTTATATGTGATAACAATACCCATACTCTAGCACACTTTAAAGGTAAAAAAGAACTTAAAGCACAAAATGGCCAGCCAGGCCTAGGTCGTAATAAAAACGGCAAAAGAGGGGAAAGTTTAGAGTTGATTGTCCCTCAAGGCACTCAAGTAATTGACGCACAAAGTGGAGAGGTTTTGCTTGATATGCTAGTAGAAGGCCAAAAAGAACTCTTTTTAAAAGGCGGTAAAGGCGGTCTTGGTAATACTCACTTTAAAAACTCTACTAATCAACGCCCAGATTATGCCCAACCAGGTGTGGCAGGAAAAACCTTAAGTGTGCGTTTAGAGCTAAAACTCATAGCAGATGTTGGACTTGTAGGCTTTCCAAATGTAGGAAAATCCACTCTTATAAGCGTAGTATCTAATGCAAGACCTGAAATAGCTAATTATGAATTTACTACTTTAACTCCAAAACTTGGTATGGTTGAAGTAGATGATTATAATTCTTTTGTGATGGCAGATATCCCAGGTATTATAGAAGGCGCGAGCGATGGTAGGGGTTTGGGACTTGAGTTTTTAAGACACATAGAAAGAACTTCTTTTTTACTTTTTGTGCTTGATTCATTAAGAGAAATGAGTTTAAAAGAGCAATTTTGTATTTTAAGAAAAGAATTAGAAAAATTTTCAAGCAAGCTTTATGCAAGAAATTTTGGCTTAATGCTTTCAAAAAGTGATAGTGTAAATTTAGGCGAAGAATTTGCACAAAAAATGGAAGATGATTATAATGAATTAAAAGCTTATTTACAAAGTCAAAATAATCCACAAAGCTTTTTTGTTAAAGTATCAAGTCTTGAAAAAACAGGTTTAAAAGAGCTTAAATTTATGCTTTTAGAAGAAGTTAAAAAAATTAGAAATCAAAATAATCTTTGATGAGTGAAAATTTAACTATAGATTTTATCCAAGAATATATCAAGTCTAATTTTAAAGGCTTGGTATATAAATTTACCTATAAAGAGCATAGCTTTTTTTATAATCCCGATAGGGTTTTAAAAAACGGAGTTTATTTTTGTACTATTAAAGAAAATGATGGCATAAACGATAAAGCTTCGAAATTAAATAGAGAAGGTGTGTTTCGTCTAAGTTGCTCTCTTTGTGATCAAGATTACCAAAATCTTTTTGGTCAAAAACCTAAAAAAGCTTTAAAGGGTGAGATTGTTAGTTTAAATTATGATTTTTCTATGCTTGATCTTATCATGCCTCATCCAATTTATGCTTATATGGGATATATTTGTATTAACAATCCTTCAAGAAAAAATTTTGAAATTTTTAAAGATTATCTTGAGCTTTCATATCAAAAAGCTATAAAAACTTATCAAAAAAGGATAGTGGCGTTATGAAAAATATCATTTTTATGGGGACTCCATCTTATGCAACATGTATTTTAAAAGAGCTTGTCGATAAAGGATTTAATATCCAAGCTTTATTTACTCAACCTGATAAACCTGTGGGAAGAAAACAAATTTTAACTCCAAGTGATACTAAAAAATTTGTTTTAGAAAATAATTTAAATATAGAAATTTTCACTCCAAAAAGCTTAAAAGATGAAAATATAATCAATGGAATAAAAAACTTAAAACCTGATTTTATAGTTGTTGCTGCTTATGGGAAGATTTTACCAAAAGAAATTTTAGATATTGCTCCTTGCGTCAATTTGCATGCTTCCTTGCTTCCTAAATATCGTGGTGCTTCACCTATACAAAGTGCTATTTTAAATGGGGATAAAATAAGTGGGGTTTGTACTATGCTTATGGAAGAAGGGCTTGATAGTGGTGCAATTTTAGAAAGCATAGAATGTGATATAGAAGGTAAAAATTCAGCTGAAGTTTTTATCATGCTTTCAAATTTAGCAGCTAAGCTTACTATTTCTACGCTTTTGAATTTTGAAAAAATTATCCCAAAAAAGCAAGATGAAAATTTAGTTACATATTGTAAAAAAATCAAAAAAGAAGATGGCTTGATTGCTTTAGATAATGCAAGTGAAATTTATCAAAAATTTCTAGCTTTTACACCTTGGCCTGGAATTTTTTTAGAAAATGGTATGAAATTTTTAGACATAGAATTAATCGATAATGAAAAAACTCAAAAATCAGGTGTGATTTTACAAGTAGAAAAGGAAAGCTTTTTGCTTTCATGTACAAAAGGTATTTTAAGGATTAAAACTTTACAAGAAAGTGGAAAAAAAGCTTTAGATGCTAAGACTTATTTAAATGGAAAAAGGTTAAAACTTGGAGATAGTTTATTTTGATGAACTTGAATCAACTCAAGTTTATTTAAGTGATAAAATTCGTAGTGGAGAAATTACTAACAATACAGCCATTTGTGCTTTTATTCAAAGTGCTGGTATAGGTAGTAGGGACAATACTTGGCAAAGTAAGCAAGGAAATTTACATGTATCTTTTTGCATAAAAACTCAAGAATTAGCACAAGATCTTCCTTTGGCTTCTGCTAGTATATACTTTGCATTTTTAATGAAAGAAGTATTGCAAAGAAAAAATTCGAAAGTATGGATTAAATGGCCTAATGATTTTTATATAGAAGATAAAAAAATAGGCGGATTGATGAGTTCTAAAATCAATGATTTTTTGGTTGTAGGAATGGGGATTAATCTTAAGTATGCTCCATTTAATGCTGAAATTTTAGACATAGAAATAGATATAGCAAAACTTTTAAATGAGTATTTTTCTTATGTAGATGAGAAAATTTTATGGAAGAATATTTTTAGCAAGTATATGCTAGAATT
The DNA here is from genome assembly GCF_025772425.1 of Campylobacter sp. FU_497. Lineage (NCBI taxonomy): Bacteria > Pseudomonadati > Campylobacterota > Epsilonproteobacteria > Campylobacterales > Campylobacteraceae > Campylobacter > Campylobacter sp. FU_497. The sequence goes on from NZ_JAKMSC010000003.1 coordinate 12,882, forward strand.
TGAAAAATCAAGAAATTTTTTTATACATAATGAAGGTAAAATTTTATCTTTAAAAGATGCTTTGTTGTATAAAGATGGTTCTATATTGTTAGATAATAAAAGGATATATAGTTTAAGATGAGTGAGATAATAACTATTGCAAATCAAAAAGGTGGGGTGGGTAAAACTACTACAGCTATTAATCTAGCGGCTTCTTTGGCAGTAGCTGAAAAAAAGGTTCTTTTGATAGATATTGATCCACAAGCTAATGCTACAACAGGGCTTGGTTTTAATAGAAGTAATTATGAATATAATATTTACCATGTTTTTATAGGTAGGAAAAAACTTTCTGAAATCATTTTAAAAACTGAGCTTCCACAATTATACTTAGCTCCATCAAATATTTCTTTGGTTGGAATTGAGCAAGAAGTAGTAAAAGAAAGCGGAGAATATAGAACGATTTTAAGAGAAAAAATCAAAGAAATTGCCAAAGATTATGATTTTATTATCATTGACTCACCACCTGCGCTTGGAAGCATTACAGTGAATGCTTTTGCAGCAAGTGATAGTGTTATTATCCCTATACAATGTGAGTTTTATGCACTTGAAGGTGTTGCGATGGTTTTAAACACTATTAAATTTGTGAAAAAAACTATCAATCCAAAATTAAAAATAAAAGGTTTTTTACCAACTATGTATAGTTCACAAAATAATCTTTCAAAAGATACTGTGGAGGATTTAAAGCAAAATTTCAAACAAAAGCTATTTAGAACAGGTGATAATGAAGATGATTTCATCATCATACCAAGAAATGTAAAACTTGCTGAAAGTCCAAGCTATGGAAAGCCTATTATACTTTATGATATAAAATCTCCAGGTTCGGTGGCATATCAAAATTTAGCACATTCTATATTAGGATAAAAAATGGCAAAAAAAAGTGCACTAGGAAGAGGTTTAAGCAGTATTTTGGCTGATATTGATGAGGTTTATGAAAAAGAATTAGGTTCTAATGAAGGCAGAATAGAAGAAATTGATATAGATTTAATTAGCCCAAACCCTTATCAACCAAGAAAAAATTTTGATACCCAAGCTTTAGAAGAACTTGCAGGTTCTATCAAAGAATATGGTTTGATTCAGCCTGTTGTGGTTTTTAAAAAAGATGAATTTGATTATATTTTGATAGCAGGCGAGAGAAGATTTAGAGCATGTAAGCTTTTAGAAAAAGAACAGATTAAGGCTGTAGTTTTAAATGTAGATGATATAAAATTACGTGAGCTTGCCTTAATAGAAAATATTCAAAGAGAGAATTTAAATCCTATAGAATTAGCACATTCTTATAAGGAATTGTTAGAAATTCATGATATTACTCAAGAAAAATTAGCAGATCTTATCCATAAATCAAGACCTCAAATTGCTAATACCTTAAGACTTTTAAATTTAAATGAGCAAACGCAAAATTTCATTGTAGAGGGTAAAATTTCGCAAGGTCATGCAAAGGTTTTAGTGGGGCTTGAAAAAGAAGAAGAAAAAATGATAGTTGATACTATCATAGGACAAAAACTTAATGTAAGAGATACTGAAAAACTAATTAAAAATTTTAAAAATACAAATCAATTAGAAAAAAACACAATTTCAAATAAACAATATCAATCTATAATAAATTTAAAAGAAAAAATTGAATCTTTAGGCTTGAAAGTAAATACAAAAGATTTAAAAATTACTATAAATTTTGAAAATGAAGATGAGGTTAGGGAATTTCTAAAGACATTAAATTAAATATGTTTTTAGGTATGTTTTGCTATAATTTCGCGTTTTATTTAGATTTATTTAGGAGTATTAATGTTTAATGATGTACATTTTTCCATCATGATAGCCACCGGTGTCATTTTTTTGCTTATGATAGCGATTTTAAATTCTATGCTCTATAAACCTTTGATTAAATTTATGGATTCTAGGGATTTAACTATAAAAAATGATGAAGAAAAAATGAAAAAAAATTCTGATGATGTTTCAAATGTAGAAAGTGAATTAGAAAAAATTCATATTCAAACAAGAGATGAAATCAATCAAATTAAATCAAAAGCAATAGAAGAAGCTAAATTAAAACAAGAAAAAGAATTATCAACAAAAAAAAGAGAATTAGAAGATCAAATGCTTGTTTTTCTTAAAAGTTTAAGAGAAAAAGAAAAAGAGTTAAAAGAAGAAATGCGTTTAAAAATGCCAGAATTTAAACAAAGCTTTAAAGATAGCTTGAGTAAAATTTAAGGAAGATAAATGTTAAAAAAAATTACATTATTGTCGGTACTTCCTTTTTGTGCTTTTGCAGCAGGTAATGGAAGTGGTGAATACGATATCATTCCAAGAGCGGTTAATTTTGTTTTATTTGCCGCTATTTTGTACTATTTTATTGCAACCCCTTTGAAAAATTTTTACAATGGTAGAATTGCAAAAATTGCTTCTAGAATGAATGAAATTCAAGAAAAGCTTATTGCGAGCAAAAATCATAAATTAGAAATGATGAAAAAACTAGACTTAGCTAAACAAGAAGCAATCAATGCAGTAGCTCTTGCAAAAAAAGAGGCGGAAATTATCACAGATAAAATAGAAGCTGAAACAAAAATGGAAATTAAGGCTTTAGAAAAAACTTATGAAGAACATAAAGAATACGAAATAAGAAGAATGGAAAAAGAAGTTGTGCAAGCGGTTTTAGAAGAGATTTTTGAAGATCAAAATTTACAACTTCAGCAAAAAGAAATTCTAAATATCATGATGAAAAAGGTGTCTTGATGGAAAGTGTGATTGCAAAAACCTATGCAAAGGCGATATTAGAAAGAAATGATTTTGAAGATTTTTATTCTAATTTATTAGAGTTAAGTTCAGCTTTTGCATCTAATAAATTTGTAGATGTTTTAAATTCTTATGAGATAAAACAAGGAAAAAAACTAGAATTTATACTTTCTTTATTAGATAATCCAAGTGATGCTTTTAAAAATTTTATAAATTTAATCGTAGATAATAAAAGGGAGATGTTGATCCCAGAAATCACTAAAGAATTGAGTGAGCAAAAGGCATTAAAAGAAAATACATTCTTAGGGCAAGTTTATTCAAAAGAACAATTAAGTGCAGAAGAAATTAAAAATTTAGAAGAAAAACTTAGTACTAAGTTTAATGCAAAAATTAGATTAGATAGTAAAATAAGTGATAATGACAGTGTGAAGATTAGCTTAGATGGTCTTGGTTATGAAATTTCATTTTCAATGCAAAGCTTAAAAGCTAAAATGAATGAATATATATTAAAAGCAATTTAAGGAGATTTGATGAAATTTAAAGCAGATGAAATTAGTTCTATTATAAAAGAAAGAATTGAAAAATTTGACTTTAATCTTGAAATAGAAGAAACAGGTAAAATTATTTCAGTTGCTGATGGTGTTGCTAAGGTTTATGGTCTTAAGAATGCCATGGCCGGAGAGATGGTTGAATTTGAAAATGGCGAAAAAGGAATGGTGCTTAACCTTGAAGAATCAAGCGTTGGTATTGTTATCTTAGGAAAAGGTCTTGGCCTTAAAGAAGGAAGTTCTGTAAAAAGACTAAAAAAACTTCTAAAAGTTCCGGTAGGCGATGCGTTGATAGGACGTGTTGTAAATGCTTTGGGTGAGCCAATTGATGCTAAAGGTGTGATTGAAGCAAGTGAATATCGCTTTGTGGAAGAGAAGGCAAAAGGTATTATGGCTAGAAAAAGCGTTCATGAGCCACTACACACAGGTATTAAAGCAATTGATGCTTTAGTTCCAATTGGTAGAGGACAAAGAGAGCTAATTATCGGTGATAGACAAACAGGCAAAACAACTGTTGCAATTGATACTATCATTAGTCAAAAAGGTAAAGATGTTATTTGTATTTATGTTGCAATTGGCCAAAAACAAAGTACAGTAGCTCAAGTAGTTAAAAAACTTGAAGAATACGGTGCAATGGATTATAGTATAGTAGTAAATGCAGGTGCTTCTGATCCTGCTGCATTGCAATACCTTGCTCCATATACAGGTGTAACTATGGGTGAGTATTTTAGAGATAATTCAAGACATGCATTGATTGTTTATGATGATTTAAGTAAACATGCTGTTGCATATCGTGAGATGTCTTTGATTTTACGTCGTCCTCCGGGTCGTGAAGCTTATCCAGGGGATGTATTTTATTTACATTCAAGATTGCTTGAAAGAGCAAGTAAGTTAAGCGATGAGCTTGGCGCAGGAAGTTTGACTGCACTACCTATTATCGAAACTCAAGCGGGCGATGTTTCAGCTTATATTCCAACTAATGTTATTTCAATTACTGATGGGCAAATTTTCTTGGAAACAGATTTATTTAACTCAGGTATTCGTCCTGCGATTAATGTTGGTCTATCTGTATCTCGTGTTGGTGGTGCTGCGCAAATTAAAGCAACAAAACAAGTTTCAGGTACATTAAGACTTGATTTAGCTCAATATAGAGAGTTGCAAGCTTTTGCACAATTTGCAAGTGATTTGGATGAAGCAAGTAGAAAACAGCTTGAGCGTGGGCAAAGAATGGTTGAAGTTTTAAAACAACCACCATATTCTCCGCTTTCAGCTGAAAATCAAGTAGTGATGATTTATGCAGGAACCAAAGGATATTTAGATGATATAGCAGTTTCGAAAATTGGAGAATTTGAAGCAGCTTTATATCCATTTATTGAAGCTAAATATCCAGAAATTTTTGAGCAAATTAGAACTAAGAAAGCTTTAGATAAAGATTTAGAAGAAAAATTAGCTAAAGCATTGAGTGAGTTTAAAGCAAACCATATATAAGGTTTTTAAATGTCTAATTTAAAAGAAATTAAAAGAAAAATAAAAAGTGTTCATAATACACAAAAGACAACTAATGCTATGAAGCTTGTCTCTACTGCCAAATTAAGAAAGGCAGAAGAGGCAGCTAAAAAGTCAAAAGTTTTTGCTCAAAAAATTGATGAAGTTTTATCTGAAATTGCATTCAAGATTAATCAATACGAAGGACTTGATGATAAGCTTCCGTTTTTTAGAAAAAAAGACAATATTGAGAAAATGGATATTATTTTCATTACTGCCGATAAAGGTTTATGCGGTGGTTTTAACATCAAAACCATTAAAACAGTAAATGAAATGCTTGAAGATTGTAAAGCAAAAAAAATCAAAGTAAGATTAAGAGCTATTGGTAAAACAGGTATAGAGTATTTTAATTTTCAAAATATTGAAATTTTAGAAAAGTATTTAGATACAAGCTCTAGTCCTGACTATGAAAAAGCATGTGCTATTATACAAAGTGCAGTAGATGATTTTGTAAATGAAGTAACTGATAAGGTTGTGATTGTGCATAATGGCTATAAAAATATGATTTCTCAAGAAATTCGTATTAATGATTTATTGCCAGTGCAAGCTATTGCAAGTAAGGAAGAACAAGAATCACAGTCTTTAATGGACTTAGAGCCAGAAGATGAAGAAATCTTAAATGATTTATTAAAAACTTATTTTGAATATAATATGTATTTTTCTTTGGTTGATTCTTTGGCGGCTGAACATAGTGCAAGAATGCAGGCTATGGATAATGCAACCAATAATGCAAAAGCAAGAGTTAAGCAGCTTAACTTAGCTTATAACAAAGCAAGACAAGAATCTATTACCACCGAATTGATAGAGATTATCAGCGGTGTTGAGTCAATGAAATAAATTTAGGAGTGATGATGCAAGGTTTTATTTCTCAAGTTTTAGGACCAGTGGTTGATGTTGAATTTAAAGAATATCTTCCACAAATTAATGAAGCTATTATTGTTAATTATGAATTAGAAGGAAAAGAATGTAAGCTAGTTCTTGAAGTAGCTGCACATTTAGGTGATAATAAAGTAAGAACTATTGCTATGGATATGACCGATGGTCTTGTTAGAGGTTTAGCCGTAGAGGCAACTGGTAACCCAATCAGTGTTCCAGTGGGCGAAAAAGTTCTTGGAAGAATTTTTAATGTAACGGGTGATTTAATTGATGAGGGTGAAGAGATTAATTTTGATAAACATTGGTCAATTCACAGAGATCCTCCTCCATTTGAAGAGCAAAGCACAAAAAGCGAAATTTTTGAAACAGGTATTAAGGTGGTTGATTTATTAGCTCCTTATGCTAAAGGTGGTAAAGTTGGTCTTTTTGGTGGTGCCGGTGTTGGTAAAACCGTTATTATTATGGAATTAATTCACAATGTTGCATTTAAACATAGTGGATATTCAGTTTTTGCAGGTGTTGGTGAAAGAACACGTGAGGGTAATGACCTTTATAATGAAATGAAAGAAAGTAACGTATTGGATAAAGTTGCACTGTGCTATGGTCAAATGAATGAACCACCAGGGGCAAGAAATCGTATTGCATTAACAGGTCTTACTATGGCTGAGTATTTTAGAGATGAAATGGGACTTGATGTATTGATGTTTATTGATAATATTTTTAGATTTTCTCAATCAGGTTCAGAAATGTCAGCGCTTTTAGGAAGAATTCCTTCAGCTGTTGGTTATCAACCAACCCTAGCTAGCGAAATGGGTAAGTTCCAAGAAAGAATTACATCAACCAAAAAAGGATCTATTACTTCAGTTCAAGCAGTTTATGTGCCAGCAGATGACTTAACAGACCCTGCACCAGCAACAGTTTTTGCACACTTAGATGCAACTACGGTTTTAAATAGATCGATTGCTGAAAAAGGTATTTATCCAGCTGTTGATCCACTTGATTCTACTTCAAGAATGCTTGATCCGCAAATTATAGGTGAAGAGCATTATAAAGTAGCGCGTGGCGTACAATCAGTGCTTCAAAAATATAAAGATTTACAAGATATTATTGCTATTTTAGGTATGGATGAATTAAGTGAAGAAGATAAATTGATCGTTGAAAGAGCGAGAAAAATTGAAAAATTCCTATCTCAGCCATTCTTCGTTGCAGAAGTATTTACAGGAAGTCCTGGTAAATACATTAGTTTAGAAGATACAATAGCAGGTTTTAAAGGTATTTTAGAAGGAAAATACGACCATTTACCAGAAAATGCTTTCTATATGGTAGGTGGAATTGATGAAGTTATTGAAAAAGCAGAAAAACTTAAGGCTTAATAATGGATAATTTAATACATATAGAGGTGGTAACACCTCTTGGTATGATTTACAATGATAATGTAAAATCTATTGTTCTTCCTGGAAGTGAAGGTGAATTTGGTGTTTTAAAAGGACATGCATCTTTAATCTCTTCTTTAAAGGCAGGAATTATAGATATAGAAAAATCAGATTCAACTCATGAATTAGTTGCTATTGATTCAGGTCATGCAAAGGTATCTGAAACTAAAGTAAGTGTTTTAGCAAAAGGTGCTGTATGGGTTGGTGGAAATAGCGATAGTGAAATAGCAAAAAGATTAGAAGAAGCAAAAGATTTGATTAAATCTATGAGTAGTGATAGCGTTGCTTTGGCTTCTACTTTTGCTAAGATGGATAATAATGTAAGGCAAAAATAGTGGATTTTCAAGCAATTTTTCATTTCTTTGAAAATACAAGCTTAATCACTTATATTGTATTAGCTTGGCTTTCAGTGTATTTTATACTTAGTTTTAGTATTTTATTTTCAAGATTAATGCTTATTAATAAATGGACTCAAAATGAAAGCCAAGCTTTAGAAGCTTTAATGAGAGGGGAAAAAGATTTAAGTCAAAGTGCGTCAATTTTAAAAAAATGTGTGGAAATTGATGAAACTAAAATGAACATTTATAAAAATTCTGTAGAAAAAAAAGCTACAATAGGATTAACGTGGCTTAGTATCATAGCTTCAACCTCTCCTTTTATAGGGCTTTTTGGTACAGTGATTTCTATACTTGAAACCTTTGGTGGTTTAGAAATGCAAAATTCTTTAAGCATTATTGCTCCTAAAATTAGTGAAGCTTTGGTGGCTACAGGTTGTGGGATTTTAGTGGCAATCCCTGCATATAGCTTTCATTTGATTATCAAACGCAAGGCTTATGAGTTGATTAATATCTTAGATAGTGAAATCAAGGTGCTGGTAAGTTCTATAAAGGCTTAATTTATGTTTTTAGAAGAAAAACCAGAATTAAACATTACACCTTTAGTTGATATTATGCTTGTATTGCTTGCTATTTTGATGGTAACTGCACCAAGTATCACATATGAGGAAAAAGTGCAACTTCCTCAAGGTTCACAAAAAACTTCAAGTGCGCCAAATATTAAAAGTTTAATTGTAACAATTAACGCAAAGAAAGAAATTTTTATAGGAAAAGATAAGTTTAATTTTGTAAGTTTTGCAGACAATATGAATGCTTTAAAAGTTCAATATAATACTCAAGAGACAGTTTTCATAAGAGCAGATAAGAATTTAAAATATGATGATGTAATGAGTGTTTTAAGAACAATGAAACATTTAGGTTTCCAAAAAGTTGCTTTGCAAACTGAGTAGAAAATGGAAGAAAATTCTATACATAATTTTAAATCCTTTATTTATGCAATTTTAGTTTATTTTTTTGTTGTTTTCTTAGTTTTTTTTAAATTAATTGAATATAAACCAAAAGCTATTGAATATACTGATGATCCTAATAGTTTTATTAATATAGAACTTGGCGATAGTATAAATCAAAATCAAGTAAATATGATACAAGAATTGCAAAAAGAAAATTTGCAAAGCTTATTTGAAGAAAATCTTTTACAAAAATACACCACAAACAAAAGTGTCAATACACAAAATATAGAACAACAAGCAAGTGTTTTTAATGAGCTGTTTGGTAAAATAGAAGACTATCAAGAAGAAAAAACAACCAAAGTGCAATCTTCTATGCCTTCAAAAAAACCTACTTTTGCCCAAAGAGAAAAAATCAATGATTTTTCTAAGCAACTTAATGAAAATTTGCAAATTAATCAAGAATTAGGACAATCTGTTATAGAGCAAAAAGTAGGGGTTTATGATCAATTTTTAGGCGCTGTGAGAAAATACCTTGAAGATAGATGGAGAATTTACAATCCTAGCGGTAATTTAAGTATAGAGGCAGAATTTGTAATTGATAATAATGGTTATTTTTATTTACTAAGTGCCACTAGCGCACATAGTGATAATTTTGATAAAAAAGCAAAAGAATTTTTACAAAATTTAGAAGGAAAATACATAACTTTACCTCCAAATGGTAAAATAAGAAAAATCAAAATGCAACTTAGTGATATAATTGAGTTTAAAACGGAGAAACAATGAAAAAAATACTAGTATTTTTATTTTTTTGTTCAGTATTATTTGGACAAGATGCGACAATATCTGTTGTTAATAAAGGTATGCAATTGCCTAAAATTTACATTAAAGATCAGTCTAAATTGAATGATTTAGATCTTAAAAAAAGTTTTTACAACATGCTTGTTAATGATATAAAAGTAAGTTCTAATTTTGAGATAACTCAAGATGAAAAACAAGGCGATTATATTTTTTCTTATATATTAAATAAAAATGGCAAACTTTTAGATATCGATGTTGAAATTTTAGCCGCAAACGAAACTAAAACAAGATTTTATGAGCAAATTCTATCTATTGAAGAGTATCCATTTTTGTCACATAGAAGTGTCGCTCAAATGAATAGAAAATTAGGTTTTGCACCGGTTGATTGGATGGATCATAAAATTTTAATAGCTAGAACCCAAGGTAATAAGCAAAGTGATATTTTATTAGCAGATTATACTTTAACTTACCAAAAAGTATTGATTTCAAAAGGTTTAAATTTGTTTCCTAAATGGGCAAATAAAGAACAAAATGCATTTTATTTTACTGCTTATGAAGATGAAATTCCAACTCTTTATAAATACAACATGAAAAATAAAAATATTACAAAAATCATTGCTAGCAAAGGTATGATGGTTGCTTCTGATGTGAGTGATGATGGTAAAAAAATTTTACTTACCATGGCTCCAAAAGACCAACCTGATGTATATTTGTATGATGTAGATTCAAAAAATCTGACACAAATTACAAACTATATGGGTATTGATGTAAATGGCAATTTTGTTGATGATGATAAAAAAATTGTATTTGTATCTGATCGTTTGGGTTATCCAAATATTTTTATGCAAAATTTAGATTCAAATTTAACAGAACAAGTTGTTTTTCATGGTAAAAACAATTCTTCGGTTTCTACTTATAAACACTATATGGTTTATTCTAGTAGAGAAGTAAATCAAAGCGGAGTTTTTAATCTTTATTTAATGTCTACTCAAAGTGATTATATAAGACAGCTTACTGCAAATGGCAAAAATCTTTTTCCAAGATTTTCTAGTGATGGAGAAAGTGTTGTGTTTATTAAATATTTAGGTTCACAAAGTGCATTAGGAGTTATTAGAATTAATGCAAATAAAGCCTTTCATTATGGTTTAAAAGTAGGTAAAATTCAATCAATTGATTGGTAAAATATCAAAATAGCATTTTTTTTGTTATAATTAAATTATGATTTTTAAATAAATAAAAGGGGAAAAGCAATGAAAAAAATCATTTTTGCTTCAATTACTGCATTTGCTGTTATTGTAAGTGGTTGTGCTACAAAAAATACTAGTGTAAGTAGCTCAAGTAGTGTAGATGGCTCAAAAGGTAGCGGTGGTTCTGATAGATTTGAAAATCTTGAATCTTTAAATTCTGTAGCAAATGTATATTTTGACTTTGATAAATTTAATGTTAGAAAAGATATGCAAAAAGTTATTGCAAACAATGCTGAAATTTTCAACAAAGAAGCTGCTAATGCTGCAATCGTGGTTGAAGGAAACTGCGATGAGTGGGGAACTGATGAGTATAATCAAGCTTTAGGTTTAAAAAGAGCTAAAGCGGTAAAAGAATCTTTAGTGGCTCAAGGTGTTAGCGCAGATAGAATTAGCGTAAAAAGCTATGGAGAAACTAATCCTGTATGTACTGAAAGAACAAAAGCTTGCGATGCTCAAAATCGCCGTGCAGAATTTAAATTATCAAAATAAGTTTTAAATAAATGAAATTAAAATTATTATCAGTAGCTCTTTTAGGAGCTACTTTTTTACACGCTGAAATTTCAGCATTTGATGCAGGAAAAGTAGATACAAAAACACCTTATGGTTTAACTCAAAATGAAAAATTACAATATGAAAATCAAGAACGCTTAAAAGCTTTAAATGAATATTATACAAATTTAACAAGTAAAATAAATACAGCCATAGAAAACATAGAAGGCTTGCAAAGTGTAACTGAAGGCTTAAATGCTCAATATTCAAAAGCTAACACAAAATTGCTTTCGTTGGAAGAAAATTATCAAAATTTTGATGCAAATATTACTCAAGAAATTCAAAATTTAAGAGCTTATGTTGAAGAAAATAGACAAATTCAAGAAAAAAATCATCAAGAAATTCAAAAGGTTTTAGGTGAAATTACAACTTTAATCAACAAGATCAATGATGATTATATCTCAAAAGAAGATATGAATAAAACTATAACTTTCTTTCAATCTGAAATAGCTAGAGTGCAAAATCAGACAAAAGTTGCCCCTGTCATTCCTATTGTAAGTGATGATAATAAAACCCAAGAAATCATTCAAGATGCAAATGAAACTCAAGATGAAGTGATTGAAGTAAAAGATGATAGTTGGAAAAAATTACAATCTAGTGAAATTTTGAAAAAAGCAATTGATGAAACTAATAAAAATCAATTTGAAGATGCAAAAGAAAAATTTGAACATCTAATTAGTATTCACTATAAACCTGCTAGATCTACTTTTTGGCTTGGAGAGATAAGATATAAACAGCAAGATTACGCAGGTGCTTTGGGATTTTATAAGAAAAGCTCTGCTATAAGCACTAAAGGCGATTATGTGCCAAAATTGCTTTATCATACAGCTATTAGCTTAGATAAGGTTGGAGATCCAAAAAGTGCTAATAAATTTTATAAAGCTTTAAAAACAGCTTACCCTGATAGTCCTGAAGCAAAAGTTTCACCAGATAGAAAATAACAAAGGAGAGAAAAATGGCTATAGAAAAAAATAGTGTAGTTTCAATGTTTTATGAGTTAAAAGATGCAAATACTAATGAAGTTTTAGAATCAAATATTTATGCTGAACCTATTTCTTTTATTTTGGGCAAAGGTCAAATTTTAGAAGGATTAGAAGAAGAAATTCAAAAGCTTAATGCCCCATGTAATGCTGATATTGTAATAAAAAAAGAAAATGCTTTAGGTGAATATGATGCAAATGCTTTGCAAACTTTACCAAAAGAGCAGTTTGCGGGGATTGATTTACAAGTTGGTATGGAGCTTTTTGGTGAAGGTGAAGATGGCAATACAGTAAGAGTAATTGTTAGAGAAATTACTGAAAATGAAGTTACTATTGATTACAATCATGCTTATGCGGGAAAAGACTTGTTGTTTTCAATCAATATCGTAGATGTTAGAGCTGCAAGTGAAGATGAAATTTTAACAGGAATTATTGCAGGCAGTAGAAGTTGTGGATGTGGTGGTGGAGGACATCACCATGATCATCATCACGGACATGGCGGTGGCGGATGTTGTGGAGGCCATGGGCATGGTGGCGGTGGCTGCTGCGGTGGTCATTAATGAATAGTGCATTTATTTTCCCAGGTCAAGGCTCTCAGAGTGTTGGCATGGGTTTGAGTTTTTATGATAATTCTAAAAAAGCAAAAGAATTATTAGATAATGCTAGTGATTTTTGTAAAATTGATTTTAAAAATTTGCTTTTTAAAGAAAATGAAAATTTAAACAAAAGCGAATTTACGCAAATGGCTATAGTGCTAAACTCGCTAATGGCCTATGAAGCTTTAAAAGAGCAAGTTGATATAGAAGCTAAGTATAGCTTGGGTCATTCATTAGGAGAATTTAGCGCTTTAGCAACCCAAGATGCATTTGACTTTTTAGATGTAATAGCACTTGTTAATAAACGCGGTAAGTTTATGCAAGAAGATTGCTCTAAAATCGAAGCTGGTATGATGGTGATTTTAGGACTTGAAGATAAAGTGGCAGAAGAACTTTGTCAAAAGGCATTAAGTGAACAAAAAAGTATTTTTGCGGCTAATTATAATTGTGATGGGCAAATTGTAGTAGCAGGTTTAAAACCTGATTTGGCTTCTTATGAGAGTGAGTTTAAAAATGCAGGAGCTAAAAGAGCTATGCTTTTGAACATGAGTGTTGCAAGCCATTGTCCATTATTAAAAAATGCGTCTTTGAAACTTACAAAAGAATTAGAACCTATTTTAAAAGAGAGTTTTAAAAGCGTAGTATCAAATGTCAATGCAAAAGTGTATAATGATAAAAATCAAGCTCTAACGCTTTTAAGCGAGCAACTCATCAAGCCTGTTCTTTATAAACAAAGCATTAAGGCAATAGATGAAGAAGTAGATTTTTACATAGAATTTGGTGCAAGTGTATTAAAGGGTTTAAATAAAAAAATCACTCAAAAAGAAACTTATACTTTAAGTAAAATAGAAGACATTGATGAAATTTTAAAGGTAATTAAATGAAAATAGCTATTTTAGGAGCTATGCCTGAAGAGGTTACTCCTTTACTAGAAACATTAAAAGAATATCAAACAATAGAATATGCAAATAATACTTATTATCTTGCAAAATATAAAAATCATGAATTAATAATCGCTTATTCTAAGATAGGGAAAGTCAATTCCACTCTTAGTGCGGCTATTATGATAGAAAAATTTAAAGCCGAGCTTTTACTCTTTACAGGTGTAGCCGGTGCTTTTAATCCTAGTTTAGAAATAGGGGATTTAATCTATGCTACAAAGTTAGCTCAATATGATTTAGATATTACAGCTTTTGGTCATCCACTTGGTTATGTTCCAGGCAATGAAATTTTTATAAAAACAGATGATAAGCTTAATAATCTTGCCATAGAGGTTGCTAAAGAACTTGGTGTTAAATTACAATCAGGTATTATCGCTACAGGCGATGAGTTTATTTGTGATGAGAATAAAAAAGCAAAAATTAGAGAGATTTTCAATGCAGATGCTTGCGAAATGGAAGGAGCTAGTGTAGCTTTAGTGTGTGATGCTTTAAAAATTCCATGTTTGATTTTAAGATCAATGAGCGATAAAGCAGGTGAAAAGGCTGAATTTGACTTTGATGAGTTTGTGGAAAAATCTGCTAAAATTTCAGCTAATTTTGTCTTAAAAATTTGTGAGAAATTATGATAAATCTAAGCAAAAAATTAATCAGAGAAGTTGCAAAAGCAAATGCTAAATTTTCCTTAATAGGAGATAATGACAAGGTTTTATTAGGACTTAGTGGCGGGAAAGATTCTCTAGCTCTAGCTCATCTTTTAAAGCGCATGCAAGCACATGCACCTTTTAAATTTGAACTTAAAGCAGTAACTTTAAGCTATGGTATGGGTGAAGATTATACCAAACTTCATAATCACTGCAAAGAACATGGTATTGACCATGAAGTGATTGATTCTAATATTTATGAAATTTCAGGTGATACTATTAGAAAAAATTCAAGCTTTTGTAGCTATTTTTCAAGAATGAGACGCGGAGCTTTATATACTTATGCTTTGGAAAATAGTTTTAATAAACTAGCTATAGCTCATCATTTAGACGATGCAGTGGAAAGTTTTTTTATGAATTTTATTTATAATGGTGCTCTTAGAAGTTTAGCTCCAAAATATAAAAGTAAAAGAGGTGTAGAGGTTATTCGACCTTTGATTTTTGTAAGAGAAAGACAACTAAGAGAAAATGCTATTAATAATGAATTAGAAGTTATTGGTAATGAATTTTGTCCTGGTATGAAATTAAGTGAAAAAAATGTAAAATTTCCTCATGCTAGAGAAGAAGCTAAACAGCTTTTAGCAAATTTAGAAAAAGAAAATCCAAAATTATTTACAAGCTTAAAAATTGCATTTGAAAATATCCACACGGATAGTTTTTTCATGGTTAAGGATAATGACTAAACTTTTAGTCGTCGTTGATTATCAAAATGATTTTATCGATGGTAGCTTAGGTTTTGAAAAAGCTACCAAGATAAAAGATAATATTCTTACTCTTTTAAAAAATCATCAAGGTGATATTGTTTTTACTTTTGATACGCATGATGAAAATTATTTAAAAACTCAAGAAGGAAAAAAATTACCTATTTATCATTGCATTAAAGATACTTTGGGTTGGCAAATGCCAAGTGATTTTGATATGTATTTAAAAAATGCAAAAAAAATCTTTTATAAGAATGCTTTTGGTAGTTTAGAATTGGCTAATTTTTTAAAACAAAATCATTATGAAAGTATAGAATTTTGTGGTTTGGTTTCACATATTTGTGTATTTAGTAATATTATTTTAGCTCAAAGCGCTAGTATCAACTCAAAAATTATATTGCATAAAAATGCAACAGCAAGCTTTAGTAAGTCTTTAGAAAATAGTGCTTATGAAATTTTGCAAGCTTATGGCGTAGAACTTTTATAAAATGCAAGGTTTTATCTTACACACTCAGAGCGTAAAAGATGAGGACTTAATCGTTTATCTTTTAAGTGCTAAAAGAATTATTAAAAGTTATAGATTTTACGGAATGAGACATTCTAATATTTTAAGTGGATATAAGATTGATTTTGAGCTTGAAGAAAGTTCTAGGTTTTTACCACGCTTAAAAGATGTTTTGCATATTGGTTTTTCTTGGATTTTAGACAGAGAGAGAATGTTTTTTTGGCAAGAGTTTATTAGGCTTTTTTATTGGCATTTAAAAGATGTTGAGGAGATTGATAGTTTTTATTTTGAGCTTTTAGAAGATTGTGCTAAACGTTTTGAAAAACAAGATTGCAAGCGTGTGATTGTGGATGCTTACTTAAAGATTTTAAGTTTTGAAGGACGTTTGCATAAAAGCTTTGTGTGTTTTTATTGTGATGAATATATACAAAAAAACGTTGTGCTAGTAAGAGCTTTTTTACCTGCACATAAAAAATGTGCTTTTGGCTATGAGTTTAAAGCTGAAGATCTTGCAAAGTTTTATGAAAATTTTAATTCATCGCATTTTAGCGATGAATATATTGATAATTTATATAAAATCATTAAAGAGGGTTTTTAAGGGTAATATCATACATCATAATAGCCTCTTGTCTTAATTTTGCGATGATATTTGCATTATCAATATGTGTATTTTTTATAATAGCTTCCTTGCTATTTTTAATATCTTCAAGCAAATTTCCAAGTTGTTTTTGAGAGCTTTGTAGGCAAGTGCTTATACATTTTGGTTGTGTTTGTTGTAAAACTTGCTCGAAATTTAAACTTTGATTGTTAAGCTTTGAAGCATGTGCTGCTAAATTGTTTGCACTTGTTCTAATGCCACCTAATGCTTTGTAAATCCCTTTTGAATTGATATGAGCTGCCATGAACCTTCCTTGTTTTATGGTATCTCTTCATTCATATTGCTTAGAAATTTACAAGCAAAAATCATTCCTTATTGAAAAATTCTTGAATATATTTTCGCATAATATCTGCATCATTAATACGATTAACATAATCTCTAAAATTAGATGCATCTTCATAACCTTTAGAATATTCATGTAAGTGTTTTCTAAAGATGCTTATACCTTGTTCTTTATAATGCTTTAACATTTCTTCAAAATGTGCGAAAATGATTTTATTTTTCATAGCTTTTTCGATTTTTTTGCCAGTTTTTATCTCATAAAATATCCAAGGTTTTCCTATGCTTGCACGCCCTATCATCAAAGCATCACAATTTGTAATTTCAAATACTTCTTTAGCATTTTCTGTGCTAATATCACCATTTGCTACTAAAGGAATTTTGATATTTTCTTTGGCTAAAGCTATGGCTTCATAATCAGCATTTCCACTATACATTTGTTTTCTAGTGCGACCATGCATACTGATAAAATCTACTCCAGCATTTTCACACGCTTTAGCAATAACAATGGGATCTTTTTTATCAAACCCCAATCTTACTTTGACACTAGTTAATTTTTTATTACTTGTTTTTTTGATAAGTTCTAAAATTCTTTGTAATTTATCAAGATCTTGTAAAAGAGCGCTACCTGCACATTGTTTTATAACTTTATTTACAGGACAACCGCAATTAAAATCAATTCCATCTATAAAATCAAAACGATTTAATATTTCTACCGCTTTTTGAATTATGCTTTCATCTGAGCCTGCAATTTGAACTATGTAAGGATTTTCAAGTTCAGCTTTTTCTAGCATTTTAAGAGTTTTTGAGCTCTCATACACTAAAGCATTAGAACTTATCATTTCACTAATGGTTACATCAGCCCCAAATTGTTTAACTAAATTTCTCAAAGGCAAGTCTGAAAAACCTGCCATAGGGGCTAAAAATAAAGACTTTTTGCTAAAATCTATCATTGTATTAATTTTTCAAGTTCTATTTTTTTATTATGTTCTCTTAAAAAGAGCAAGAGTCTAAAGTCTTTATGCTCATTTTGATCATTTCCTAATTCATTAAGCAATTCATCATACATACCAAATTCTGCCAAAGTATAAAGATAAGCTCTTAAAGCCTGAGAATGATTATCTTTTAACTTTTTAAATAAAGCAATTAATACTTGAGGTTCTATTTTTTTACAAAGTATTTTAGCACAGCGTAAATATGACTTATCATCTAAGGTATTCATACTAAGTAAAACTTCGATTTCAGCATGATTTAATTCTAAGTTTTCTTTATCAAATCTATTCAAAAGTAATAAAATATCATCTTGGTTTTTTTGAGTTTTTAGCGTTTTAATTTGACTATAGGGTGCATTTTCTAATACCATTTTATAAGCAAAAATTTCTAACTCATTAGCTAAGGTATCTTTGTTTTTAATAAAAGAAAAAGCATAATTGCTATCATTTTGAAAGTGATTTTTTTCATTTAAAATAAAAATTTCATTGTTTGGATCTAGCTTGTATTTTTTTAATTCCACAAATTCTTTTTTATCTAAGTTCTCAAAAATATCAATAATTTCATCTATTTTAGGATTTTGAATTTTTTCTTTAAAACAAAGAGCTTGAGTGTTTTTTGCTATATTTTGAAATTCTTGAGTTTTAAATTTAACCTTACTTGCTTTTTTTAAAAAAATATCAATAATAAAATTTTCATAATTTTTACTATCTTTAATTAGATTTTTATATTGTAAATGTTTTAAAAAACCATAAAAACTCATATGTGCTAATGCCAATATCATTAAAAATAAAGCAGGCAAAACAACCCATAAACTAATAGGCAAATTTAATTCAAAAGTAGAAATTGTGAAAGTGTAATTTCCTAAGTTTAGATTATAAACTAAGGCAGCAACAATTAAAAGATAAACTAAACTTGCAAATAAAAATAATCTTATCTTCATAGCTCTTTCCTTTTTTCTAGGGTTTCACGGCAATTGATACAGTATTTTGCGTGAGGTTTTACCTTAAGTCTTTCAGGATGAATATCATCTTTACAATACTCACAAATACCATAAGTATTGTTATCTATTTTACTTAATGAATGTTTAATTTCTTCTAGCTCGGCTTTTAAATTTTCGTTGATTTTAAAGTCAATATGAGAGCTATTGTCAATTTGTTGCAAATCAACCTCATCTCTAGGTTCGCTATCTTGTAGATTATGGATATTGTTTATATTACCCTGAAGTTCTTGTAAAATTTCTTTTTGTCTTTGAAGTAATATGTTTTTAAATTCTTCAAGATTTAATTCTTGCATAAACGCTCCTATTTGTGATATGGGTGATTTGTATTAATGCAAAATGCACGATAAATTTGCTCTAAAAGCATAGTTTTGGCAAATTTATGCACTAAAGTCATTTTGCTAAGAGCTATGCTTGTATGCATTTGTGCGATGAATTCTTTTTCAAGGCCATAAGCACCGCCTATAAAAAATGAAATTTCATTTTTATCTTGTAATAATCTTGCAAATTCTACACTTGTAAGCTCTTTACCATTTTCATCTAAGGCTATACAAAAACCTTTTTTATAAGGACTTAGTGCATTTGTATAAGATTTTTTTGCTTCTATGGTATTAGTGTTTTGTGCTTGATTGATTTTATTATTAAAAATACATATATCATTAAAACTGCAAAATTTTTTGATGAGCTTGATATAATGCTCATCTATCTTGCTAAATTCATCATTATTGTTTTTTTGAATGCTTAAAAGATTGATTTGCATTTTTTAGTTTTTAGAAAAAAATCTTAAAAAGTCTGCTATAAATTTTTTATGATCACTTCTTTCTACAATCGCATCAATCAATCCATGCTCGAGTAAAAATTCAGCTTTTTGAAAGCCTTCTGGTAAATCAGCTCCTATGGTTTGTTTGATTACCCTAGCTCCTGCAAAGCCTACTAGGGCACCAGGTTCAGCTAAGATGATATCTCCAAGCCAAGCAAAAGATGCACTCACTCCACCCATGGTCGGATCAGTTAATACTGAAATATAAGGAAGTTTTTCTTCTGCTAGCAGTTTTAATGCTGCACTTGTTTTACTCATTTGCATTAAAGAATAAGTACTTTCTTGCATCCTAGCTCCACCACTTGCACTCACTATAACAACAGGGGTTTTTTTCTCAATTGCTCTTTCAATAGCTCTAAGAATTTTTTCACCTTCTACTGAGCCTAAACTTCCACCCATGAAAGAAAAATCAAAAACAACAAGTTGAGTTTTTATCCCATCTATATTACATTCGCCACTTATTATGGCACTTTTTCTTCCTGTTTTTTCTTCATTTTCTGCTAATCTTTTTTTATATGATTTACTATCTACAAATTTAAGCGGATCGATTGCATGTAAGTCTTTATCCATTTCTACAAATGTACCTTCATCACTAAGTAACTCGATGCGTTTTAAAGGATTTAATCTCATATGAAAATTACATTTAGGGCAAACATTATAACAAGTTTCTATTTCTTTATAATACATTAACGCATGACAAGAATTACATTTTACCCAGTGATTTGGAGCTTCACTTGGAGTGGCTTGCTTGCGTCTTATACTAGAAAAAATATCTAAAAAATTCATTATCTCTACCTAAAATAAAATTTCAAAATTATAGCAAGATTTTAGTATTTTTAAAATCTTGCACCCAACATAAACTCAAATTTACTTAAATCATCTTTTGAATTAGTGTTAAATGGTTTAGCAAAAACTAAATTTAAAGCACCTAGTGGAGTTAGCCACTCAAAACCAACACCTGTACTCCACCTTTGAATTTGACTTAAAGAACTTTCACCTATGGCACCATAGTCAAAAAATACACTTCCTCTTAGTTTGATTCTATCAAAGATTGGAAAGCTAAGTTCAACAGAGTTAGCAAAAGCCACTGTACCACCTGTTTCATCACCCCACGCATTTTTAGGGCTTACACTTCTTCTATCAAAACCTCTAATAGTTCCTATACCCCCAAGGTATAATTTTTCATTGATAGGTAAATAACCTTGATCCCATACCTTATAAAAACTTGCTTTATAACGATAAATCAAATCCCAGCCTATAAACTCTTCCAAGCCTTGATAATAATTAAATTTAGTAGTAGAGCTTATAAATTCTTGATCTCCGCCTAAGCCTGCATATTCAAGTGAGGTTGAAGCGATAAAACCTGATCTTGGTAGATAATAATCATCTGTATTGTTAAATACGATTGAAGGTGTAATGGAGCTTTTATAAGTTTTTCCAAGTTTATATCCTTGAGCAATCAAGCGATCACTTAAATGATAAATATCACTTTGCTCAAGATTATAAGTTAAATCAACGCTTGTATATCTTCCTAAAGTTTTACCAACGCTTATGTCAAAACCATAATTTCTCTCATCATAGCTATCCCATTCTAAACGATCTGAATATAATGATCCTCCAAGAGAATAATCACTATCATTTACTCTAGGATTTCTTAAAGATACTCTACCTGAAAGTGTATCATCGCCTTTGTCTATACTTACACTTCCTTTCATACCAGAACCTAAGATATTTGCATCAGATAATGAAGCGCTAAGTAAAATTCCATCACTAGTCCCATAACCAATACCACCTGAGATAGCCCCAGTTGAAGCTTCTTTGACTTCTACTATTAAATCAATATGCGTATCATCTACTCTTTGTTCTTTAATATCTACATTTTCAAAATACGCAGTTCTTCTTAGAGCATTTCTTGAGTCCATTAAATCAGTTCTATTATAAAGATTACCTTCGGTTAGATAAAGTTCTCTACGAACAACCCTATCAACTGTTTTGGTGTTACCTGAGATGATGACATCTCTTATATATACTTTTTCATTTGGTATGACTTTAAAAATAATCATAGCTTCATGATTTTCTTTATCTTTTTGTATATCAGGTATAACTTGTACAAAAGCATAGCCTAAATCTGCTGTTTTAGTTTCTATAGTCTTTATATCTTCTCTTAGTTTTTCTATATTAACTATTTTTCCAACACTTAATTTTAAATCATTTGCTAAAGCTTCATTTTCTTCATCACTAAAAATTGGATTAAAAATTTTAATCCCTTTAACTTTATAAACCTCACCCTCGTTGATAAAATAAGTCAAATCAGCTTGATAAGTATCTGTGTAAGTATTTAAAAAAGCAGGAGATACGCTCACATCAAGATATCCTTCTTTTAAATATACATCTGAAATTCTTGAGCTGTCATTTGCTAAATCAAAGATTTTAAGCTTACCATCATTAAAACCCCACATCCAACCCAAAGCTTCTCTTTGTTTATTTGCTACTGCAGGTTCAATATCTGAATAGCTTAAATTTTTTGCACCGCTTAAATGCACTTTTTCTATGATGATATTTTCTCCACGATTTACAACAAAAGTAAGTTTCAATGAGCTTGAATTACTTAATTTTTCATCTTTGATTTCTACAACAGTGTCATAAAAACCTTTGGCTTGATAAAAAAGCTTGATTTTTTCAGCAGCATCTTTAGCTGAATTTTCATCATATAAAATTCCAGGTTTTAAACCAACAAGGCTTTCTATTTGTTTTCTATCGTTACTTGCTATACCTTGAATATCTATTTTTCCAATGGAAGGTTTTTCTATTACTTTAAAAGTTAGCACCCCATTTTTTTCTTCTACTACTATATCTTTAAAATAATTTCTATCAAAAAGGTTTTTAATTGCTGTATCTATACTAGCAGGATCAATTTTTTGCCCTATTTTTAATTTAGAAATAGCAATAGCACTTTCTTTAGAAAGTTGTGATAAGCCTTCAAATTTGATATCTTTAATCGTAGCTGCACATAAAGAACTTGAGAGTGCAAAGAAAACAAACCATTTTTTCATCATTTTACCTAAATTTTTATATACAAAATCGTTATAATACCAAAATATTTTTAACTAATGCTTTTTAAGGAAAATTTATGAAAGTAGGTATAGTCGGACTTGGCTTAATAGGTGGATCTTTAGGCCTTAGCTTAAGAGAGAATAAATTAATAGATTTAGTTTGTGGGTATGATATAAACAAAGAATTTGAGCAAATTGCACTAGAGCGAAAATTAATAGATAAGATTGTTTCTTTTGAAGAGTTGAAAAAATGTGATGTGATTTTTTTAGCTATTCCTGTAAGAGCTATTGTAAAAATCTTAAAAGAATTTCAAGGTATTTCTAAAGATTGTACTATCATTGAGCTTGGAAGTACAAAAGAAGAAATTATTAAAAATTTACCTTCTTATTTGAAAAGTCAATTTATCGCAGCTCATCCTATGGCAGGAACTGAAAATAGCGGTCCAAATGCAGCTATAAAAGATTTATATAAAAATGCAGTTTGTGTTTTGTGTGATGTGCAAAATGCTGATCATATTCACCAAAAAAGAGCCATAGAAATTTTTTCAGATTTAGGAATGAAGCTTGTATTTATGGATAGTATCTCACATGATCATCATGCTTCTATCATTTCACACTTACCGCATGTGATCAGTTTTTCTTTGGCAAATTTTGTGATGAAAGAAGAAAATAAAAAAAATATAGCCCATCTAGGAGGCCCTTCTTTTAAAGATATGTGCAGGATTGCTAAGTCAAACCCTCAAATGTGGAGTGGTATTTTTGAGCAAAATAAACAAAATTTATTAAATTCTATTGATTTATTTCAAAAAGAATTACAAGAATGTAAAAAAATGATAGAAAAATGTGATATAAATGAGCTTGAAACTTGGATTAAAAGTGCAAATAAATTAAGAGAAATTCTATAAAATTTTTTATAATTTACTCTTAATTTGCTAAAGAATAATATATTTTTAAAAAATAGATTGAAAGTGAAAATATGGTTTTTGCGCGTAAAAGATCAAATAAAAAATGGATTTTTGTAGTTTTTTTAATACTTTTAGCCTTTGTGGTGTTTGTTTTAAATACAAAGTTGTTTGAAAAAAATCCTCCATTGATTCAAACAAAATCAGATGTAATTTATAGTAATCTAACAGATCCTATATCTATAGAAGTAAGCGATGAAAGTGCTTTAAAAGATATAAAAGTTACTTTATTTAAGGCAAATGAGCTAAATGGCGAAATACTTGTAAATGAGCATGTTAAAGGCAATAAAAAAAGCATTCATTTTGATTTAAAATTACCAAAACCAGCTTATAAAGAAAAAGTCGATTCATATAAACTTGCAATAGAAGCAAGCGATAGTAGTTTTTGGAATTTCTTTTTAGGAAATCAAGCGTTTAAAGAAGTGAAAGTTATCATTGATACCAAAAAACCACTTGTAGAAATTTTAGATAATTCTTATCAAATCGAACAAGGCGGAGTAGGTAGTGTGGTATTTAAAGCAAGTGATGAGAATTTACAAGAAGTTTATATCACAACTGATAAAGATAAAATTTTTAAAGCAACTCCTTATGTGAAAGAAGGATATTATGCTGCTTTGATTCCTTGGGAGGCGACTGATGAGCACTTTAGAGCTTATGTAGTGGCAGTAGATAAAGCAGGTAATGTAAACAAACAAAGAATTAGATATTATTTTACTAATAAAAAATACCGTGTATCTAATATAAAAGTAAATGATAGATTTTTAGATGGTAAGATCGAATTTTTAGCACAAAAATATGCTCCAAAAGATAGAGAATTAAGTAGACTTGAAAAATTTAAATTTGTGAATGAAGATTTAAGAGCTTCTAATGAAGTTATTATTCATGATATTACAAGTAAAGTTCCTGATACTATGATTAATAATTTTAAAGTTAATCTTTTCAAACCTTTAAAAAATGGCCAAAAAGTAGCTGATTATGCTGATCATAGGTTTTATTCTTATAATAATCAAGCATTTAGTAGCTCTTATCATATGGGGCTTGATTTAGCAAGCGTAAAAGAAGCGCCTATCATTAGTAATAACGATGGTGAAGTGGTATTTGTGCAAGAAAATGGAATTTATGGATTAAATATTATTATCTATCATGGCTTTGGTATTTATACTCTTTATGGACACTGCACTAATGTGGATGTAAATGTAGGAGATAGGGTTAGAGCAGGTGATGTTATAGGCACTACAGGCACTACAGGCTTAGCACTTGGAGATCATGTGCATTTTGGTGTTTTAGTACAAGGAGTTGAAGTGCGTCCTGAGCAATGGCAAGATGCAAAATGGATAAAAGAAAATATCTATAATGTATTAGAGTCAAGCAAAAAAAGAATTTTGAGTGAATAAAAATGAATCAAACAACAATAGCAAAAGAAGTTAAAGGTGTTGGCATAGGTTTGCACAAGGGCGAGCCTATTAGTATAAAATTAGAGCCATTAGAAGCTGGCAGTGGTATAGTGTTTTATAGAAGTGATTTGGGAATTTCTTATGAAGCAAAGCCTGAAAATGTCATCGATACGCAAATGGCTACTGTAATAGGTGATCATAGAGGTTATGTTTCTACTATAGAGCATTTAATGAGTGCGATTAATGCTTATGGTATTGACAATGTGCGCATAGTTTTAGATGCTAATGAAGCTCCTGTAATGGATGGTAGTAGCATAGGCTTTTGTATGATGCTTGAAGAAGCAGGTATAAAAGAACTTGATGTGGCTAAAAAAATTTTAGTGATTAAAAAAAGTGTAGAAGTAAAAGAAGGTAATAAATTCGTACGTTTAAGTCCTACGGATATGCCTATTATAAACTATACAATCGAATTTGATAATCCTATTATAGGTAAGCAAAATTATTGTTTTGAATTTAGCAAACAAAACTACATAGAGCAAATAGCAAGAGCAAGAACCTTTGGATTTTTAAAGGATGTTCAAGCTTTAAGAGCTATGAATTTAGGTCTTGGTGGAAGCTTAGAAAACGCTGTTGTGATTGATGATAATCGTATTTTAAACCCTGAAGGTTTGCGTTTTAAAGATGAATTTGTGCGCCATAAAATTTTAGATGCTATCGGGGATTTAACCTTACTTGGATGTAGAGTTTTTGGAGATTATACTTCTTATGCGGGTTCGCACAAACTTAATCATCTTTTAACCAAAGAGCTTTTAAAAGATCCTAGTGCCTATGAAGTGGTAAGTTTAGAAAAAAGTGCATATAAAGTTTATGAAAAGGTTTTTGCATAAAAAAGGTTACTTTACTTTTAAATGCCATAGCAAAACCTTTGATGCTTGGTATTTATGAAAATGATGTATTGATAAAAACCATTGAGAATGATTTAAAAGTTAGTGAAGTTTTGCCAAAAATATTGCAAGATTTACTTTCACAATATGAGTTTGAAAAGCTTATTTATGTGCATGGACCAGGCTCTTACATGGGTATAAAAATTTCTTATGTTTCTTTTAAAACCTTAGCTATAGTTAAAAATATACCCTTAAAAGCTATTAGTGCTTTTGAGCTAAATAATAACGCTCCTATAGCCGCTAATAAGCATTTGTGTTTTGTAAAAAAAGATGATGAAATTATTTTAGAAAAGACACAAGCGGGAAGTTTTTTTATGCCCCAAAGTTTAAAAGGTTTAAATTTCAGTAAAGAAAATACACCTTTTTATGTTTTAGATGCGATTAATTAAGGTAAAAAATGAAGATTTTAGTTCCTGCTACAAGTGCAAATTTAGGTCCTGGTTTTGATTGTTTGGGTTTGAGTTTAAAATATTTTAATCAAACTATAGTTGAAAAATCTAAATTTTTTAGCATTAGCATACACGGAGAAGGTGAAAATAATATCTATCTTAAAAAAAACAATAGTTTTGTCAATATTTTTTATGAAATTTATCAAAGACTTAGCGGTAAAAAAGATAATTTCCGCTTTATTTTTCAAAATAATATCCCTTTAGCTAGAGGCATGGGAAGTTCTTCTGCTGTGATAGTTGGAGCTATTGCTTGTGCTTATGAATTAAGTGGGTTTAAAGCGGATAAAAATACCATTTTAAATGAAGCTTTAAAATATGAAAACCATCCAGATAACATAGCTCCAGCAGCACTTGGGGGTTTTGTGTGTGCATTAACTCATAATGAAAAAGTTTTAGCTATAAAAAAAGAAGTGGATAAAGACTTACAAGCTGTTATAACCATACCAAATGTAGCGATGAATACTCAAAAATCAAGAGCAGTTTTAGCTAAAAAAATCAACCTAGAAGACGGTGTTTTTAATCTTTGCCATGCTTCATTTTTAACCGCTTGTTTTTTAGAGAAAAAATATGATTTATTAAAATATGCAAGTTTGGATAAACTTCATCAAAACCAAAGAATGAAACTTTTGCCAGAACTTTTTGAAGTACAAAAACTAGCTTTAGATAATAATGCTCTCATGAGTACGCTTTCAGGATCAGGTTCGAGTTTTTTTACTCTAGCTTATAAAGATGATGCCAAAAAAATCAAAGAAAAAATCAAAAATAAATTTGCTAAATTTAGAGTTGAACTTTTAGAATTTGATGATGAGGGCTTTAAAATTTGCTAAAAATTCCAAAAAAAAGATATAATTTTGAAAAATCATATACCCATTAGAATGTGCATTGTTTGCAAAGGCCGTTATAAAAAGCAAAGTTTGCATCAATTTCAAATAAAAAATTCTCAAATTATCACTAAAGTGGAATTTGGCAGGAGTTTATATATTTGTAATTCATGTTTTGATAAAGATGAAAAAACATTGCAAAGGGCTTTTATGAGAGCTTGCAAAGGCAATTTTCATGGTAATATAAATCAGCAGGATTTAAAGGAGATATTTTTTAATGGCAGATGTAAAGATTAGCGAGATCGCTCAAGAGTTAGGATATACAAGTAAAGAAATTATAGAAAAAGCCAATGAAATGGGCTTAGAAGATATTAAATCCCCTAACAAAAAAGTATCTTCTGAAATCGCAGAAGCGATTTATCAATACGTTCAATCTGGTGAAATATTAGATGTAGTAAAAAAAGTAGCCAAACCTAAAAAAGAAAGTACAGCAAAAAAAACTACTAAAAAAGAAGAAAGTAAGAAAGAAGAGAAAAAAACTACCACTAAAAAAGAAAGTAAAAGCCCTGCTAAAGCAGTAAGTGAAAAAAAAGATGAAATCAAAAAAGAAGAAAAACAACCTGAAAGTCCTATAAAAAATGAAGTATTAGAAGAAAAAAAAGAAGAAATTAAACTTGATGAAAAGCTAGGTTCTAATTTAAATTTAGCTAAAAGAAGAGGCTTGGTCATCGTTAAAAAGAAAAAAGAAGAAAGCAAAGAAACTCAAATAAACAAAGAAGAAAAACTTAGTACGCAAACTACTCAAGGTTTAAGCCTTAGTATGATTTTTTCAAATTCAGATGAGAATTTAAAAAGAAAGAAAAAAGAAAAGAAAAATCATCCTGTAGCAAGCAAAAAAGAAAGCACTACTAAAATGGATCTTTTAGGAGATAAAGACTTTGCTGATATTTCTTTAGAAGATGATGATATGGTAGTTTTACCTGATTTTAGTGTAAAAGAAAACAAACCAGCACAACCAGCAAACAAAAAACAACCAAATATCTTAAAGCAATCTTTAAATAATTCTATCAATCCATTTGGCGAGGGTGGTATACAAAGAAGAAGTCGTAAAAAGCCACCTAAAAAGGTAGAAAAAAAAGAAAGTGAAGCGATCACAAGTGTAAGTATACCTAAAGAAATTCGTGTGTATGAATTTGCTGAAAAACTTGGTAAAAACACCGGAGAAGTTATCTCTAAACTTTTCATGCTTGGTATGATGACGACTAAAAATGACTTTTTAGATGAGGATGCTATAGAAATTCTTGCAGCTGAATTTGGTGTGGAGATTAATATCATCGATGAAGCTGATGAGTTTGATTATGTAAAAGATTATGATGAAAACCAAACAGAAGAAAATTTAAGCCAAAGAGCTCCGGTTATCACTATCATGGGGCATGTGGATCATGGTAAGACTTCTTTGCTTGATTATATAAGAAAATCACGCATTGCAAGTGGCGAAGCAGGTGGGATCACTCAGCATGTTGGTGCTTACATGGTGGAAAAAAATGGTAGAAAAATCACTTTTATCGATACTCCAGGCCATGAGGCATTTACTGCTATGCGTGCAAGGGGAGCTAGTATAACGGATATTGTTATTATCGTAGTAGCTGCAGATGATGGGGTAAAACCACAAACTAAAGAAGCGATCAATCATGCAAAAGCAGCTAATGTACCTATCATCATCGCTATTAATAAAATGGATAAAGAAAACGCAAATCCTGACATGGTAAAAACCCAACTAGCAGAAATGGACATCATGCCAGTAGAATGGGGCGGAAGCCATGAATTTGTGCCAGTTTCAGCTAAAAAGGGTGATGGTATAGAGGATTTACTTGAAATTGTATTGTTACAAGCTGATATTTTAGAGCTTAAAGCAAATCCAAAAGCTCATGCTAAAGCAAGTATTATAGAATCTTCAGTGCAAAAAGGTAGAGGTCCTGTGGCTACTATCATCGTGCAAAATGGTACTTTAAGAGTGGGAAATACTGTTGTAGCAGGGGAAGCTTATGGTAAAGTGCGTGCTATGAGTGATGATCAAGGCAAAGCTTTAAAAGAAATAGGCCCAGGTGAGTGTGGGGTGATCATAGGTCTTAGTGAAGTAGCTGATGCAGGAGAAACGCTAATAGCTGTAGATAGCGATAAACAAGCAAGAGAATACGCTAATAAACGCCATGAATACAACCGCCAAAAAGAATTAAGTAAATCCACTAAAGTAAGCATAGATGAGCTTGGTGCAAAAATCAAAGAAGGCAATTTAAAAGCCCTTCCTGTGATCTTAAAAGCAGATGTGCAAGGTTCACTTGAAGCGATTAAGGCTAGTTTAGAAAAACTTAAAAACGATGAGATTAAGGTTAATATCATCCATAGTGGCGTAGGTGGGATTACTCAAAGCGATATAGAGCTTGCAAGTGCTAGTGAAAACTCTATCGTTTTAGGCTTTAATATACGCCCAACTGGTGAGATCAAAGAGCGTGCCAAAGATAAAGGCGTAGAGATAAAAACTTATAATGTTATTTATAACTTGCTTGATGATGTAAAAGCCTTGCTAGGTGGTATGATGAGTCCTATTATCTCTGAAGAACAACTTGGTCAAGCTGAAATTCGTCAAGTGATCAATGTGCCAAAACTAGGACAAATTGCAGGTTGTATGGTAACAGAAGGCACGATCAATCGTGGCGCAAAAATCAGGCTCATTAGAGATGGGGTTGTGGTATTTGAAGGTAATGTAAGCTCACTCAAACGCTTTAAAGATGATGTAAGAGAAGTTGCAAAAGGCTATGAATGCGGTGTAGGCATAGAAGGTTGTAATGATATGAGAGTGGGGGATTATATAGAAAGTTACAAAGAAGTTGAGGAACAAGTAAGTCTATGAACCCAGCTGAAATCAAAAAACTACGCACAGAAAGCATTTTAAAAGAACTTATACCAGAAGCTTTAGCAAATTTAGACAACGAAGCTTTAAAAAATTTGTGTGTAGTGGATGTGGAGTGTAAAAAAGGCAGATATGATGCTTTTGTGTATTTAGATAAAATGTTTTTTAATACTCAAGAGCAAGAAATCATACTCAACCAACTCAAAAAAGCCGCCCGTGCTTTGCAAAATTATTGCATGAGTGAGCAAGGGTGGTATAGATGTCCGAATTTTCACTTTAAATTTGATGATAGATTAGAGTATCAAAATCATATGGATGCACTTTTTGAAAAGATAAAAAAAGATAAAAATGAATAATTCTTATCAAATACTAGAATTTAGCTCAAAACATTTTATCGAACCATTGGGAACTAAGGAAAAGTTTTGGACTCAAGATAAGAAATATTTATTTAAAATAGGTAGAGAAAACACTTTAGAAAATTGTAGTGAAAAGATTGCATGCGAGCTTGCAAAACTTATAAATTTACCCTGTGCCGAATATGAACTAGCTATTTATAAAAATGGAAACACATCACATGGAGTAGCTAGTAAAAATTTTTTAAACTCTACTTCTAATCTAGTTTTAGGTAATGAGCTTTTAAGTGAAACATTACAAGAGTATGATGAAAATGTAAAATATAAATCAAAAACATATACTTTAGACAATGTTTTGTCTTTGAATATTTTTCTTGAAAATCCATCGATTTTAGAAAATATGATAGGATGTTTGGTTTTTGATGTTTTTATTGGCAATCAAGACAGACATCATGAAAATTGGGGAATTGTTTTTGATGAAGAAACAAAAATAAATGCTTTGGCTCCAAGTTTTGATCATGCAGCGGGTGTAGCTTCCAAAATTAGCGAAGAAGCAGCCAAAATAAAACTTCAAACTAGAGATAAAAACCAACAGGTTTTAGCATATTGTCTTAAATCAACTAGTGCTTTTAGCGATAATAATGGTAAGCGTTTAAAAAATTTAGATGTCTTGAGAATTATTTTAAGTAAAAGTTCCTATAATATAAATATTTTTGCAAAAGATTGGATTGAGAAAATTAAATCTATTGATCAAAATACTTGTGAAAATATAATTAATAAAATTCCAAATAATTTTATAGGAGAATTTCAAAAATCATTTATCTTGGAAATGTTAGATATAAATAAAAAATTCATTTGTGATTTAGCAAGGGAAAATACATGATTTTAAAAGTATGCTGGAAATCATCAAAAAATAAGCAGTGGTATTTCATAGGAGAACTTTCTTATGAAAAAGAGCAATATAAATTTGTTTATGATGAAAATATTTATAAAGCACAAGAACAGGGGTTTGAATTATTTACAAATTTAAATGATGTAAAATTAAGCTATTATAGTCAAGAGTTATTTTCAATATTTGCCAATAGATTGCTTTCAAAATCAAGATTAGAATATAAAGAATACAAAGAATGGTTGGATCTAAAAGATGATAAAAATCCACTTGAAGAATTATCTAAAAATAATGGCTTTAGAGCTGTTGATTCTATCGGTTTGTATCTAATACCGCAAAAACGCGAAAAATATGTAATAGAATTCTTTTTATGCGGTGTTGATTGTATATTTGAGTATAAAAAATGTTTAAAGCAAATAAAACAAGGCGATAATCTTTATTTAGTTAAAGATATCCAAAATGAATATGATAAAAATGCTATTTTGGTAAGAACTAAAGACCCCATCGCAATTTTAGGATATATTCCAAGAATTTATAATAAAGATATAATATCTATTTTAAAACATGATAAAAATTCAAAATTTTTTATTAAGAAAATAAATGTGGAAGCGCCAACTCAGTTTCAAATTCTATGTCGATTTGAAGCTAAATGGCCTAAAAATTTTACAGCATTTTATACAAAAAAGGAACAAAATGAATCTTGAAGCACTTTGTAAAGAAGCAGGACTTAGCTTTTATGATGATGAGCTAGTAAGTGAAAATGGTAGAAAGATTTATAGAATTTATGTGCAAAAAGAAGGTGGAGTAAATCTTGATGATTGTGCTAGGCTTAGTGAGATTTTATCGCCTATTTTTGATGTAGAACCACCTGTGGGCGGGGAGTATTTTTTAGAAGTATCAAGCTGTGGGCTTGAAAGAAAACTTAGTAAAATTGAGCATTTTGCAAAAAGCATTAACGAACTTGTAAAAATCACAACTAGTGAAAAAGAAAAAATCGAAGCAAAAATCA
This sequence comes from Campylobacter sp. FU_497, assembly GCF_025772425.1. Classification (NCBI taxonomy): domain Bacteria; kingdom Pseudomonadati; phylum Campylobacterota; class Epsilonproteobacteria; order Campylobacterales; family Campylobacteraceae; genus Campylobacter; species Campylobacter sp. FU_497. The sequence continues at coordinate 44,885 of NZ_JAKMSC010000003.1, forward strand.
TCGCCGTAGATGATGAAAATATCACTTTAGAAAATTTAGAAACTCAAGAAAAAACTACTATAAATTTTAGCGACATAAGAAAAGCTAAAACTTTTGTTATATGGTAAATTTAAGTTAAATATTAATATAATTTAATTATTTTTTATAAAAAACAAAAATCAAGGATGTTAAATGTCAAAAATATTTTCTGAAAATAACAAGAAAGAAATCCAAGATATTTTTAAAAAAATGATTGATTTGGCAATGAAATTTTACAATGATCGCAATTCTACTTTCAAGGACGACATAGAAGATATTCAAAATTTTTTTGAAAGCTATGAGTGGAAATTATATACCGGATTGCAAACACTCCAAAAGGATGAATATAAAGGGTTTGCATTATATAAAGAATTTGAAGAAGAAGAGTATATAAAGTTTAAAAAAGGTAGATCCGCTTGGCATGGTATTTATATATGGTTTGGAGTGTCAAGGGATGATATCTATATGCGCATAGTTACCAAAGAAGAAGAGAAGTGTAATGCATTGCTTAAAATGCAAAAAGACAATATACTCGATTATAAATTTGAAGAAAAAATTGATAAATTTGAAGAAATAAAAGATAGGTTATTTGATGTATTTTTATACTTATCAAACTATATAAATAATTTATCTAAAGATGATTTTAAAATTATAAAGGACTATAATATGATGAAGAACAATACGCCTTTAAATCAAATTCTTTATGGGCCTCCAGGGACAGGAAAAACTTATCAAACGATAGATAAGGCTTTAGAGATTATATCAAAAGAAGAAAAAATACAAATTCCAAGCAAAGATGATAGAAAAAATAGAAAAGAATTATTTGATGAGTATGTAAAAAATGGGCAAATAGTTTTTACCACTTTTCATCAAAGCTATGGATATGAAGAATTTATAGAAGGCATAAAACCTATATTAAACGATGATGATAATATTCAAGAATTAAAATATGAAATAAAAGATGGGGTCTTTAAGGAACTTTGTAAAAAAGCTTTGGATAATAGAGATAGTATCAAAAATTTTAACTTTTACATAGATAAATTAAAAGAAAAAACAAAAGAAGATGATAATAATCCAGAAAAATATTTTGAATTGCCAAATACTAAGTATTCTATTCAATATAGAGGAGGAGAAACATTTAGAATTAAATTTGATGATATGAGTAAAAACTATAGAGATTATCCAGTAAATATAGATAATATAGAAAAACTATATAAAACCTCCAGTACAGATGAAATATATAATTCAGCATATGTTAAAGCTATATTGAATTATCTAAAATTACAGGGTTTAGAAGATTACAAAGAAAAAGATGAAAAAACAAATTTACCTTACATAATCATCATAGATGAGATTAATCGTGGTAATGTAAGTAAGATTTTTGGTGAACTTATAACCTTGATAGAGCCTAGCAAAAGAATAGGTGAAAAAGAAGAGTTGAGAGTAAGATTGCCTTATAGCGGTGAAGAATTTGGAGTGCCTAAAAATGTTTATATCATAGGTACTATGAATACAGCTGATAGAAGTATAACTTCACTCGATACAGCTTTGCGAAGACGCTTTGAATTTGTCGAGATGATGCCTAAACCTAGTAAACTATCTAAAATTGAAGATATAGATTTACAAGAATTATTAAAAGCTATCAATACGCGTATAGAATACTTGCTAGATAGAGAAAAGACTATAGGCCATGCATTTTTTATGGGTATTAAAGACCTAAATGATTTAAAAAATGTTTTTCAAAATAAAATTATCCCATTATTGCAAGAGTATTTTTACAATGATTATGCTTTGATAAATGCAGTTTTAAATGATAATGGTATGATTTTTGAAGATAAAAAAGATGATAAATATCTTCAAAAAAAGAATTTATATAATGTTGATAATGAGAGAAATATTTATAGTATTGCTCCATTTGATGATGAAATTTGGAACGATATAAAAACATATCAAGCAATATATGATGATAAAATAACAAATAAAACAAAAAACGAAAATGAATAACACCTTTTCTATCATCGAATACCAAGATTTTTCTAAAGAAGATTTAAAAGAAATTTTCAAAGAAAAAGCTGAAATATTTTATAAAGAGCTAGAAGACTTCGCAAAAAACAATGAAAGTCTTCTAGGCTTTAAAAGTAAAAACGCCTTAAAAGCTAAAAATTATGTTGGTATTATACAGACTAAAAGCGGTGTTTTAGAAATTTTGCCAAAATGCACAAATTTGGATAGCTATAAAGAAAAAAAAGATAAATCTTTGAAAGTTTCAAAGAGTAAGTTAAATTACGCCTATACAATAAGCAATGGTAATAAATTATATACTAATTTTAGCTATTTTCAAGAATATAAAATTGTGAAAAACATTAAAGTAAAGAAATGGTATAGTATAAAAGAGATAAATTTCAACCCCAAAAATCTTTTAATCAACATGCTAAAAACCTTAAAAAATTCTCCCTTTAAAAAGTCTCAAATTTCATCTTTGCAAATTGCCAAAATGCCTTTGTTTGAAGTATTTATCACGATGTTTTTAGATGAATTTGATAGTGTGTATAAAAAAGGTTTGATGAGATCTTATGTAAGTAGCAAAGAAAACAGAGCTTTCTTAAAAGGAAAATTACTATTTAATGAGCATATAAAATCAAATTTAATACACAAAGAAAGATTTTTTACAAGTAGTGATGAATTTGTTTTAGACATAGCGCCAAATCGTTTGATAAAATCAACGCTAAATTTTTTAAAATCCAAAACAAGCTTGAATAAATTTAAAATCATCAAAGCTATGCAAATGCTTGATGAGGTAGAATTTTCTAAAAATTATGAAAAAGATTTTAGTTTTAAAATTTCAAGACATTTTGATTATTATGAAAATATACTTTCTTGGTGTAAGGTATTTTTACAAAATCAAAGCTTTGCTCCATATAAAGGTAAAAAAGAAGCCTTTGCTTTGCTTTTTCCTATGGAAAAACTTTTTGAAAACTATGTAGCTTATATGTTTAAACTTGCTAATCCTAGTGAAAATATAAAAACCCAAAGCAGTGGAAAGTATTTAATCTCAAAAAATGATGAAAAATGTTTTATGTTAAAGCCTGATTTATATATAGAAAATAAAATGATCTTAGATACCAAATGGAAAATTCCAGATGATAACGAAGATGAGAAAAAGCATGGCATATCGCAAAGCGATTTATACCAAATGTTTGCTTATGCAAACAAATACGAGATAAAGGAAATTTATCTTATTTATCCTCTATGCGAGAGAACTTTTGACTTAAGAGAGAAATTAAAAACTAAAGATATTAAGTTTTTAGCACAAGGTTTTTTAAAAGCTTGCGATGAGCATGTAAAGCTTAAGGTATTTTTTGCACCTTTGCCTTTTTAGGAAGTAATATGAATCACGAATTTTATATGAATTTAGCCATAGATGAAGCTTGGAAATATCAGCTTTTAACCTACCCAAATCCAGCCGTAGGTTGTGTGATTTTAGATAAAAATGGCAAAATTTTAAGCATAGAAGCGCACAAAGAAGCAGGTAAAGCTCATGCAGAGCTTGAAGCAGTGAGTAAAGCCTTAAAAGTGCTTAATCCAAATTTAGATTTACCACAAAATGCAAACGATTTGCATGAGTTTATTTGTCAAAATCATCAGGGGTTATTAAAAGGCGCTAGTGCTTATGTGAGTTTAGAACCTTGCAATCACCAGGGTAAAACCCCACCTTGTGCAAAGCTTTTTAGCACGCTTGGTTTTAGCGAAGTTTTTATCGCCACTAAAGATGAGCATAAGCTCGCAAGCGGTGGGGCAGAGTTTTTAAAAAATCAAGGCATAAAAGTTCACATGGGAATTTGCGAGAAAAGAGCCAAAGAGCTTTTAAAGCCTTTTTTAAAATGGCAAAAATCAAGCTTTAAATTTTTTAAACTAGCCCTTTCTTTAAACGGCTCTGCTTATGGTAAAATCGTAAGTTCTAAAGCAAGTAGAACCTATGCTCATGCATTGCGCTCAAAGCTTGATTTGCTTGTAGTGGGCGGAGAAACTATAAGGCATGATAGGCCTATTTTAGATGCAAGGCTAGCTCAAGCTAAAGCACCAAATTTATGCATACTAAGCCGTCAAAATTTAGAAAGCTTTGATCCAAACATTCCTTTATTTAGCGTAGCTGAAAGAGAAATTTTTACAAATATTCCTAGCAAAGCAAAGTTTATTATGTATGAGGGTGGGGAGAATTTTTTAAAAGCCTTTAAAGATGAGTTAGATATGCTTTTGATTTTTTCAAGCTCGAATTTAAATACCTTTGAAAATGTTAAGTTAGATTTAAAGCTAAAGCCTTTATACAAAGGCTTTTTAGAAAATGATACTTATGGATTTTATGAGATTATTAAATCTTAGTAGATTTTTTGTGAGCTTACTTGTGTGAAAAATTGCGCTAAAGTGTTAGCAAAAAAGCTAGCACTTTGCTCTTCTAATCGTTTTAAAAACTTATCTATAGCATCTTCTTTTTGCCAGATAGGGTTTTGCACTTTGGCTAGTTTTTCTAACTCTTTTTTGGCTTGCTCGTAATTGCCTATTTTATCAATGAGTTTTAATTTTAAAGCCTCGTTTGCTAAAAATACTTTCGCATCAGCCCATGAGTTTGTTTGATTTAAGTCTAATTTACGATTTTTAGCTACAAATTGTGTGAAAAGCTCATAGCTTTGATTAGCTAAATTTTGTAAAAAGTCTTTTTCATCTTCGCTCCATTTACGCATGAAAGTTCCCGCTTCTTTGTAATTTCCTGCTTTGATAGTTTGTTCATTTATACCAAGTTTTTGTGCAAGCTCACTTACTTCAAAGCCTTGCATAATTACCCCAATAGATCCTACAAAGCTAGCAGGATTAGCGATGATCATATCAGCTCCTACTGCACTTAAGTAGCTTCCACTTGCTATAGTTCCACCTGCATAGACTACCACAGGCTTTTTAGCTTTAAGATCTTGTATAGCTAAAGCTATTTCCATACTTGGTGCAAAAGCTCCACCAGGGCTATCTATAAAAAGCAAAACCCCTTTTATAGCTTTATCATCTTTGACTTTGTAAATTTGTTCTAAAAGATTACTCGCATCGCTAATTTCACCTTTAAGGTTAATTTGTGCTAGGTTTGCATTAGAAAGTTTGGCATTATCCCCGCTTGGAGTAAGGATTAAAAACACGATAAATAAAAACACAAAGGTTTTAAAATAAGTGTTGATATAAGAGATGATTTTTCCAATTCCTTTAAAAAATGATTTTATAATTTGCATTCTTTCCCTTCTATAAAAAGTTTTAATACTTCTTTGCTTTGTAAGATAAATTGCAAAGGAAGTTGTTTTAAATTTACACTATTTGGTAAAGCAAAAAGACTAAAATCAGCTATTTTGCCTTTTTGAATTTGACCTAGGTTTAAATTTAAAGCTTTTGCGGCTTTGTTTGTTGCCATTAAAAGCAATATTTTAGCAAAATTTTCTAACTCTAAATCATCATGTATAAGTAAATTTGCTCTCATTTCATCAAGCATACTTAAAGAAGTATTTGAGCTTAAGCCATCAGTTCCTAAGTGGATATTAACACCATTTTTTAAAGCAGATTTTAATTTAAAAGTGTTTTTACTCAAAAGTCTGTTTGAAAAAGCACAATGCGTGATCGAGTGTAAATTTTTATCTAGCAAATCCCATTCTTTAAAATACACACAATGAGTAAATAAAGTCCTTTGATTTTTAAAAAGCTCTAAAAAGCTTTTTGAAGTGTAAAATGGCATAGGGTTTTTGTTAAATTTAGCCAAGCTCTTTTTAAAACCACCTTTTTTAAACCTTAGCCAGTTGTTTTCATGATTACTTTCAAGAAAATGCGTACTTAGCAAATGATCATTTTCTCTAGCAAGTTTTATAGCAAATTTGGCAAGTTCTGGGTGGGTTGAGTAGGGTGCATGTACTGAAATAGCAGGGATAAATTTAGAAGTTTTAAAATGCATGCTTTTTTCATAACGAGTTAAAAATTCCTCTTTTTTAGCTTGGATAAAATTTGCATTTGAGCCTAAAATTTCATTGAAAAATATCACTCTAGCTTGTGAATTGACACAAGGGTTTAAATCACTCCCAAAACTTGAAATTTCTCCTATAGTAGCAGTGCCACTTTTTAGCATTTTATGGATATTTTGCGAGATTAATTTTTCTTTGGCTTTTTCGTTTAATTGCTCGCGGTTATTAAAAACGCTATCAAGCCATTTTAAAAAGTCTCCAAATACTAAATTTCCATTATTTGCACTAAATTCTAAATGCGTGTGTGGATTGATAAAAGCAGGCAAAAGTAAAGTATCTTTTGGAGTTGGTATAAGCTTAGCTTGTGGGTAGGATTTTTGTAAATTTTCTAAGCTATCAATTTCTAAAATATTATCATCAAAAAGAACTGCCTTGTTTTCTAAAATATTAAAATCATCATCGCAAGTTAGGATGATTTTAGGTGTTATTATAAACATTTTACCTCCTTTAAAAAGGGAAATTGTAGCTAAAATTTAGCTTTAAAATGCTATAATATAGTAAATTTTACTAAATAAAGGTTAGATTATGAAAGTTATGGTGATACAAGGACCAAACATCAATATGCTTGGTGTGAGAGAAACTCATATTTATGGCAATATGAAAATGGAAGATATCCATGAGCAAATGAAACAAGCTGCAAAACAAGCTAATGTAGAGATTGAGTTTTTTCAAAGCAATTTTGAAGGTGAGTTAGTTGATAAAATTCAAGAATGCTTAGGTAGTGTAGATGGAGTGATTATTAATGCAGCTGCTTATGCACACACTTCTATAGCAATCCGCGATGCGATCGCAGCGATTAATATGCCTGTGATTGAAGTGCATATTAGCAATACTTATAGAAGAGAAGAATTCAGACAAAAAAGCATGATAGCGCCAGTTTGTGCAGGTAGTGTGGTAGGTTTTGGTCCTTTTGGTTATCATATGGCTTTAATGGGACTTTTCCAAATTTTTGATCAAATCAATGCATATAAAGCAGCTCAAGCAAAAGCACAACAAGCAAATTAATGAATTTTATCTTAAAAAACGAAAATGCACTTTTTTATGAGTGTGGCTATTCTTGCGATAATGCTTTGTTTTTAAAACTTGAAGATAAAGCTTTTTTCATTACTGATGCAAGATATAGCTTTGAAGCTAGCGAAATGATAAAAAATGCTAAGGTAGTTTTAGCACAAGATCTTTTTACTAGTGCTAGAGAGCTTTTAGAAAAAGCAGGAATTGATAGGGTGTGTTTTGACCCAAAAGACTTTAGCTATTTTGAATTTAAAGAACTTAGTAAAAGTGCAAATATCGTTTTTGAAGAAAAATTAGACTTGAGTAAAAACAAACGCATTATAAAAAATGCTAAGGAATTACAACTTTTGCAAAAGACTGTAAATTTTGGCAAAGAATGCTTTGAAGAATTTGCTAAATTTATCAGCCAAGAAGGCTATGGAAAAAGCGAAAAAGAATTACATTTTAAAGCATGTGAAATTTTTCAAAAAAAAGGTGCTTTAGGACTTTCTTTTTCACCTATTGTGGCTATTAATGAAAATGCGGCTAAAGCACATGCTTTACCTAGTGATAAATGTTTAGAATATGGAGATTTGTTATTAGTTGATGCGGGTGTGGTTTATCAAAGGTATTGTTCTGATCGCACAAGAACGGCTTGTTTTGATGAGAGTGGCATAGTATTTGATAAAAATAAGCCAAATTTTAAAGATAAAGAAATTATGCAAATTTATGAAGTGGTTAAGCAAGCCCAACTTCAAGCTATTGAAAAAGCACGCGTTGGTATGATGGCAAGTGAGCTTGATTTTATCGCAAGAGAAGTGATTAAAAACGCAGGTTTTGAAAAAGAATTTATTCATAGTTTGGGGCATGGAGTGGGACTTGATATACATGAGTTACCAAACATTAGTCCAAGAAGTGATTATGAGTTAAAAGAAGGTATGGTATTTACCATTGAACCTGGAATTTATATCAAAGATAAACTTGGTATTAGGATAGAAGATATGGTCTATCTTGATAAAGAAAAGGCAGTGGTGTTATAATTTGCTGATTAAAGGAGCTAGAAGGTTAGAAAAAATTCGTTTTTTTCCTTTTTATTCAAAGGCAGATAAAAAAGGAAAATACATAGCCATTATAGGACTTGGAAGTAATATAGAAGATGAAAAAAAACGCTTTCGGAGTTTATTTAGGCTTTTAATGCAAGATAAACGTTTGCAAGTATTGCAAACATCGCCATTTTTGATTAATAAGGCTTTTGGCTTTGAAGAGCAAAAAGACTTTACTAATGCAGTGATGGTTGTAAGTACAAGTTTGCATGCAAGAGCACTTTTAAAAGTTTTGTTTTTTTATGAGTTTAAATTCAAAAGAAAAAGAACTTTTAAAAATGCTCCTAGAACGCTTGATTTGGATTTGTTGTATTTTTCAAAAAAAGCGCGTAAAGATGAGTATTGCACAGTGCCTCATGCGGGGGTAAACGATAGAATTAGCGTAACTTTGCCTTTGGGCTTGTTAAGATAAGGAAAAATATGGGACAATTGATTCATACTTTTACAGTTGAAAGCACAGATGAGATTATACCTAAGGTTAAGCAAGATTATGGCGATAAGGCTTTGATAGTAACTAATAAGCAAATTCGTCCAAAAACTATCAATCAAAAACCTTTATATGAGGTTATAGTGGCGATTGAAGAGGCTGATTATGAAGAGCATTTAAAACAAAATAATTTACCTATGCCATCAAAGAAAAAACCAAATACAGCAAGTTTTCCTGAGGCTAAAATTCAAGCTCCAAAACTTGAAGATGAAAAAAAAGAAGAAGATGTAGTGCTTGATTTTTCTTCAAAAGCTAAGCAAAAACCTATTAATCCTTATTTAAATACAAGCAAAAAAGATGATAATTTTTTAAATTTAAAAAACAAGCTTTCTCAGGTTAGCTCAGAAATTAGCAAGGTTTCAAACTATCAAGATTTTTCTATGCCAAATCCAAATTATGATAAAAAAATTGAAGCCTTTGAAAAACAAATGAACAAGCTTAATGATAAAATGAATTTGCTTGTGGATATGATGTGGGATGATAAGGCAGATTTACGCAAAGAATTAGCTATACCGCCTGAGTTTGCAAGTATTTATAAGCAAGCTAAAGCAAGTGGTATGCAAGAAGCGCATTTAGAAGCGATTATGAAAGCGACTATTGAAAATATGCCAAGCACTATGAAAGCAAATCAAGAAGCAGTGCAAAGGTATTTTTACTCACTTTTGCGTAATATGCTTCCATGTCGTTTAGAAAGTGAAATTAAAAAGCAAAAAATCATGATGTTAGTAGGCCCAACAGGAGTGGGTAAAACTACTACTTTAGCTAAACTTGCTTTTCGCTATGCTTATGGAGATAGACGCTATAAAACCGGTATTATAACTCTTGATACTTATAGAATAGGTGCGGTAGAGCAACTTTTTCAATATGCTAAGATGATGAAACTTCCTATCATTGATAGCATAGAGCCAAACGACTTAGATGATGCGATTAGAAGTTTAAATACTTGTGAGGTTATTTTAGTAGATACAACCGGAAATTCACAGTACGATAAGGCAAAACTTGAAAAAACAAAAGAATTTTTATCACATTCTAATGCACAAATTGATGTAAATTTAGTGCTTTCAGCAAATACAAAATATGAAGATTTATTAGAAACTTATAATAATTTTTCGTTTTTAAATATAGACACCTTAATCATTACAAAATTTGATGAAACAAAAGTATTTGGAAATGTGTTTTCTTTACTTTATGAAACTAGCACTCCGATGAGCTTTTTTTCCATAGGTCAAGAAGTACCTGATGATATAGAAGTGGCTAATAGTGACTTTTTAGTGCGTTGCGTGTTAGAAGGTTTTAGAAGGGATGAAAATGAGTAATCAAGCAGAAAAATTAAAAGATCTAGTAAAAAATGAAAACTCAAATGTAAAACATACTCATTTTATCGCAGTTACTAGCGGTAAAGGTGGGGTTGGAAAAAGTACTTTTAGTGCAAATTTGGGCAACATCCTAGCTAAAAATGGTTATAAAGTAGGGCTTTTTGATGCAGATATTGGGCTTGCAAATTTAGATGTGATTTTAAATGTGCGTGTAGAAAAAAACCTTTTGCATGTTTTAAAGGGCGAGTGTTCATTAGAGGATATTTTAATAGAAGTAAAGCCAAATTTATGGCTTATCCCAGGTGAGAGTGGCGATGAAATTTTAAAATACAATGATAAAAATATTTATGAGAGATTTTTAAATCAAACAAGTATTTTAGATGATTTAGACTTTTTAATCATTGATACAGGAGCAGGTATAGGTGGTAATATAGGAAATTTCTTAGAAATGTCTGATGAAGTTATTGTCATCACTGTGCCTGATCCTGCTGCGATTACTGATGCTTATGCTACTATAAAAACCACTTCAAAAACTAAAGAGAATTTATTAATGGTGTTTAATGTTGTTAAAAATGAAAATGAGGCTTTGAGAATTTTTGATAATATTAAAAAAGTAGCAGATATTAACATTAAGCATAATTTAAATTTAGAATTTTTAGGATTTTTAGGTCAAAGTAAAGATATTAGTTCTAGTATTAAAAAAAGAACTTTATTTAGTGATGATGATACTAATGCAAGTGATGAGCTAAAAACCATAGCTTCTAAGCTTTTATATAGGTTGGAACAAAAAGTGCTTAATAATGTGGGAGATAAAAGCATTATGAGTTTTTTCAAAAAGCTTTTGGATCGTTTTTAGATTGAGGGAAAAAGATGAGACCAGAGAATTTTGTTGCTTTTTTTACTGTTTGTGGTTTTTTTATAGGATTAATGTTTACCATAGTTAATATAGAAGATGCAGTAGAGATAGTTGTATATACTTGTTTGATTACTTTTGTATTTTATGTGTTAATCCATATAGTAATTATGATCTTTGTAGATGCAAATAAAATTAGCGGTAGAAGCTTTAATAAAGAAAAATACGAAAATGAAAACAATAGTTTTATAGCAGAATTAGCTGCAAGAGAAAAGAAAATGGATTACTTGCTTGAAAAACTTCAAGAAGAGCGTGAAGACCTTAAAAAACTTGAAAGCTCTTCAAAAAGAAAAGTAAAACATGCAGCCGCATAATGCCTATGCTTCTACGCTAAAAAAAGAACAAGATGACTTAGTCATCTCTTATATGCCAGCATTAAGAGCTATGGCTTTTAGACTTAAAGAGCGTTTGCCTGCGAGTATTGATGTAAATGATTTAATTAGTATCGGCGTAGAAGAGATGATTAAACTCTCACGCCGTTATGATAAAGAACAAAATGATAATTTTTGGGGCTTTGCAAGAAAAAGAGTAAATGGAGCTATGCTTGATTATCTAAGAAGCCTTGATGTAATGAGCAGAAGTAATAGAAAAATCATTAAAGATATTGACGCTATTATAGATGAGTTTTATCAAGAAAATGAAAAAGAACCTGATGATGAGTATTTAGCACAAAGACTTAATTTAGAAGTAGAAAAGGTTAAAGAAGCAAGAGCAGCTCATGCTATATCGCTTGTTATGCCTTTGGACGAACAACTAAATTGCTTTAATGATAGCAATATCATAGAACAAATAGAAAAAGAAGAATTAATAGAAAAAATCAACGCAGTTTTGGAAGAATTTAAAGAAAGAGAAAAGCTTGTAATACAGCTTTATTATTATGAAGAATTAAATTTAAAAGAAATCGCAGAGATTTTAGAGATTAGCGAGTCAAGAATTTCACAAATTCATAAGCGTTTGCTTAAGAAGATTAGAGAAAGGCTAGTTTAATGGCTGAGATACTTTCCCAAGAAGAAATTGATGCTCTTTTAGAAGTTGTTGATGATGATAGTGATGACAGTACTGCTTCTTCAAAACTAGAAGAAATAGAAGATAAAAGAGATATAGTAGTATATGATTTTAAGCGTCCAAATAGGGTTTCTAAAGAACAGCTTCGTTCTATCAAAGGGATTCATGATAAATTAGCAAGAAATCTTGCTTCACAAATTTCATCTATGATGAGAAGTATAGTTGAGATTAAACTTCACTCAGTAGATCAAATGACTTATGGTGAGTTTTTGATGTCTTTACCTTCGCCAACAAGCTTTAATGTTTTTTCAATTAAGCCTTTAGATGGAAACTGCGTTTTAGAGATTAATCCAAGCATTGCTTTCCCTATGATAGATAGACTTTTAGGTGGTCAAGGGGAGAGTTTTGATACCTTAAGAGAGCTTACAGAAATCGAGCTTAATTTGCTTGATTCTATTTTGCGTATTATTATGCAAAGGCTTAAAGAAAGCTGGATGAATGTTACTGAAATTTATCCAAGTGTAGAAGCGAAAGAATCAAGTCCAAATGTTGTGCAAATTGTTTCACAAAATGAGATTGTTATCATGGTGGTAATGGAGATTATCATCGGAAATTCAAGCGGTATGGTAAATATTTGTTATCCTGTTGTGCATTTGGAAAGTATTTTGAGTCGTTTGGCAAATCGTGATATTATGATGGGTGAAACTTCAGCCAAAAAGTCAAGAAATAAAGAGCTTAAAACCTTGATCGGCCGTGCTGAGGTAATTTATGAAGCTATGCTTGGTAAAACTTTTATCAATGTGAATGAATTTTTAGATTTAAAACAAGGGGATATTTTAAAGCTTGATAGAAGTGCAGATGATAAAGCTATAGTAGCTATTGATAAAAAAGAAGTATTTTTAGCTCAAGTGGGACTTCATAGATTTAGAAAGTCAATTAAAATCTTAGAACTTATCAAAACTGATAAAGATGAGATTAAAGAAATGCTTGAAAAATATGAAGATGAAAGAAGAGCAAAAGCAAATTCGTATGATGATAATGAAGAACTAGAAGAGGAAGACGATGATCAATGATTTTTTAGGCATATTCGTCAATGAATGTGTAAGTACAATAGAAGGTTTAACAGGAAAAAGTGCTGAATTTAGCGAGTATTATGAGTATGATGTAAATTCTCAAGATTCTATGACTCCGCCATTGGTTAGCGCTACTTTTAGCGTTAATAATGAAATGAAAATCAAAATCCTAGCAAGTGCAGTTTTAATGAGTGCAATTGGTGAGTGGATGATGGGAGAAGAAGAAATCTCCAAAAACAGTGAGCTAAATGAAGATGAAATGGATGCAGCCAAAGAAGCTATACAAAATATCATCTCAGCATTTTCTACAACTTTAGGCGCACAAAAAGAAATTCCAAAAATGGAGTTTAGTCTAGAAAATTGTGAATTTGTTGCAGATAGCTTAGAACTTGGTGGTTTTCATAAGCTATATTTATACAATGTAAAAATAGCTGATTTAGAAGAAAAAATTTCTTTAGTTTTTGATGAAAAAATTTATAAGATTTTAACTAAAACTGACTTAGAAGAAATCGTAGCAACAAATGAAGATCATACGCAAGATCATAAAGCCTTGGCTAATGTAGAAGAGCTAAGAAATATCGGTTTGATCATGGATGTGCGTTTGCCTATAAGAGTGCGTATAGGTAGTAAAAAAATGCTTTTAAAAGATGTTTTAACTATGGATATAGGTTCGGTTATCGAGCTTGATCAATTAGCAAATGATCCTTTAGAAATTTTAATAGGCGATAAAAAAATTGCTTATGGGGAAGTAGTTATCGTAGATGGAAACTTTGGAGTGCAAATTACTGAAATAGGCTCTAAAAAAGAAAGATTAGAGCAACTAAGATGAAAGAATATATCATTGAAGATATTGCTTATCTTAAAGAATTAGAAAAAATTCAAAAAGGCATAACCTTTTTTGGCTCTGCGCGTTTAAAAGAAGATAATGAGTATTGTATTTTGGCTTCAAAATTAGCTCAAAAGTTAGCAGATCTTGGTTATAGTATCATCAGTGGTGGTGGCGGTGGCATTATGCAAGCTGCAAATTATGGGGCTATGCAAAGTCAAACTTCACACTTAAAATCTTTTGGATTTAATATACATTTACCATTTGAGCAAAAAGCAAATGATTTTTTAGAGTATAATATCACTTTTAAGAGCTTAGCCATTCGCAAAATGGCTCTTATTCAAAAGAGTCTAGCTTTTGTGATTTTCCCAGGCGGCTTTGGAACATTAGATGAATTTTTTGAAATTCTTACTCTTAAACAACTTAGTTTTAAAAAAGATGTTCCTATTATTTTAGTTGGGCAAAAATTTTGGCAACCTCTTGATGAATTTATCAAAACTTCTTTACTAGGACTTGGAACTATATCTAAAAATGATGAGTTAAAGTATAGTATAAGTGATGATTTAGATGAAATTATAAGAATGATAAAGGAAAAAGATGAAAATTCTTGTTGCAATGAGTGGGGGTGTGGATAGTACTGTAACTGCTTATAAATTAAAACAAGCAGGACATGAGATCATAGGTTGTTATATGAAGCTTCATGGAAAAGCTAATTATCATGAAGAAAATATACAAAAAGTTGAAAAAGTTGCTAAATTTTTAGACATTAAATACCATATTTTAGACTTACAAGAAGATTTTAAAAATCAAGTTTATATGCCTTTTGTTAATACCTACAAAGAAGGAAAGACGCCAAATCCTTGTGCTTTGTGTAATCGCTTTATCAAGCTTGGTAAGCTTTTGGAATTTGCTAAGAGTTTGGGTTGTGAAAAATTAGCCACAGGTCATTATGCAAGGATAGAAAATGGTTTGATCAAAACTGCGGTTGATGAGAGTAAGGATCAAAGTTATTTTTTAGCAAATGCAGATAAAGAGGCTTTGGAATATTTGATTTTCCCTCTTGGAGAGATGAAAAAAGAAGATGTGAAAAAATTTGCTTCCACAATCGATGTTTTAAAATCTTTTGCAACACAAAAGGAAAGTTCTGAAATTTGTTTTGTGGAAGATACTTATGTGCAAGTTTTAGATCAGTTTATGGATACTAAAATTCCAGGTATTGTAAGAGATAGTAGCGGTAAAGAAGTAGGAAAACACGAAGGTTATATGCATTATACCATAGGTAAAAGAAGAGGTTTTGAAGTGCGTGGGGCTCATGAGCCACATTTTGTATTAAAAATTGATCCTAAGAAAAATGAAATCATAGTAGGTAAAAAAGAAGAGCTTAAGATAAGTGAATTTAATCTTGATAATATTAATTTATTTATCGATGCTAAAGAGTTAGATTGTGAAGTAAAAATACGCTATAGGTCAAGATCAACCCCATGTAAAGTTTTGATTAATGAAGATAAAAGTGCAAAAATCATCTTACAAGAGCCTGTTTATGGGCTTGCTAGCGGACAAATGGCAGTATTTTATGATAAAGATTTAGTTCTTGCAAGTGGATTTATAAAATAATGCTAAAATTTGATGTTTTTAAATAGCAGGAGTTAAAAATTTAGTTTTGTAAAATTATTTTACTATTAAGTGGTAGCTTGAAATTAATTTCTTATTTTAATCTTTTTTCAAGAGTAAGGCCATCATACTCGGTGGCTTTTTAAAATCTGTTTTAGAAATTTTATTATATAAATTTAATATAAGATATATAAAAATTTTATATAATTTTAACTATAACAGTTAAATCAACAAAGAGTAATATTATGAGGATATTAGGTTTTGATATAGGAATTAATTCTATAGGTTGGGCTTTCGTAGAAAACGATGAACTAAAAGATTGTGGAGTAAGAATTTTTACCGAGGCTGAAAATCCATCAAATAAAGAATCTTTAGCCTTGCCTAGACGCAATGCAAGAAGTTCTAGAAGACGTTTAAAAAGAAGAAAAGCAAGATTGGTTGCTATCAAGCGTATTCTTGCAAAAGAATTAAAATTAAACTACAAAGATTATGTAGCAGCTGATGGAGAGCTGCCTAAGGCTTATGAAGGGAAGTTAACAAGCATTTATGAGCTAAGATATAAAGCATTGATTCAAAAGTTAGAAACAAAAGATCTAGCAAGAGTGATTTTGCATATAGCAAAACATCGTGGCTACATGAACAAAAACGAAAAAAAATCAAACGACGCCAAAAAAGGAAAAATTTTAAGTGCTTTAAAAAATAACGCTTTAAAATTAGAAAACTATCAAAGTGTTGGAGAATATTTTTATAAAGAATTTTTCCAAAAATATAAAGAAAATACTAAAAATTTCATCAAGATCCGCAATACCAAAGATAATTATAATAATTGTGTTTTATCAAGTGACTTAGAAAAAGAACTAAAGTTTATCTTAGAAAAACAAAAAGAATTTGGCTATAACTATAGTGAAGATTTTATAAATGAAATTCTTAAAGTCGCATTTTTTCAAAGACCTTTAAAAGATTTTTCACATTTAGTGGGAGCTTGTACTTTTTTTGAGGAAGAAAAGCGAGCTTGCAAAAATTCATATAGCGCTTGGGAGTTTGTGGCTTTAACTAAGATTATCAACGAAATAAAAGGCTTGGAAAAAATAAGCGGAGAGATTGTACCAACTCAAACAATAAATGAAGTTTTAAATCTCATTTTGGATAAAGGAAGTATTACATATAAAAAATTTAGATCTTGTATCAATTTGCATGAAAGTATTAGTTTTAAAAGTCTTAAATACGATAAAGAAAACGCTGAAAATGCAAAATTAATTGACTTTAGAAAGTTAGTAGAATTTAAAAAAGCTTTAGGAGTGCATTCTCTTAGTAGACAAGAGTTGGATCAAATATCTACGCATATTACCTTAATAAAAGATAATGTTAAACTTAAAACTGTTTTAGAAAAATACAATTTAAGCAATGAGCAAATCAATAATTTACTTGAAATTGAATTTAATGATTACATCAATCTTAGTTTCAAAGCACTTGGCATGATCCTTCCTTTGATGAGAGAGGGAAAAAGATATGATGAAGCATGTGAAATTACAAATTTAAAACCAAAAACAGTTGACGAAAAAGAAGATTTCCTTCCAGCTTTCTGTGATAGTATATTTGCGCACGAGCTTAGTAATCCTGTTGTAAATAGAGCTATAAGTGAGTATAGAAAGGTCTTGAATGCTTTGCTTAAAAAATATGGCAAAGTACATAAAATTCATTTAGAATTGGCAAGAGATGTAGGGCTTAGCAAGACAGCAAGAGAAAAAATAAAAAAAGAACAAGAAGAAAATCAAGCGGTTAATGCTTGGGCTTTAAAGGAGTGTGAAAACATAGGGCTTAAGGCAAGTGCTAAAAATATTTTAAAATTAAAACTATGGAAAGAACAAAAAGAAATTTGTATTTATAGCGGCAATAAAATATCCATAGAACATTTAAAAGACGAAAAAGCCTTAGAAGTTGATCATATATATCCTTATTCAAGAAGTTTTGATGATTCATATACGAATAAAGTTTTAGTTTTTACCAAAGAAAATCAAGAAAAACTTAACAAAACACCTTTTGAAGTTTTTGGAAAAAACATAGAAAAGTGGAGTAAAATTCAAACACTAGCTCAAAATCTTCCTTATAAAAAGAAAAATAAAATTTTAGATGAAAATTTCAAAGACAAACAACAGCAAGATTTCATCAGTAGAAATTTAAACGACACAAGATATATCACAACTTTAATAGCTAAATATACAAAAGAGTATTTAAATTTTTTACCTTTAAGTAAAAATGAAAATACAAATTTAAAAAGTGGGAAAAAAGGAAGCAAAATTCATGTTCAAACCATCAGCGGTATGCTTACATCAGTTTTAAGACATACTTGGGGTTTTGATAAAAAAGATAGAAATAATCATCTTCACCACGCACTTGATGCGATTATAGTTGCTTATAGTACAAGCTCAATCATAAAAGCTTTTTCAGATTTTAAGAAAAATCAAGAGCTTTTAAAAGCAAGATTTTATGCTAAAGAGCTTACAAGTGATAATTATAAACATCAAGTTAAATTTTTTGAACCTTTTAAAGGCTTTAGAGAAAAAATTTTAAGTAAAATCGATGAAATATTTGTTTCAAAACCACCTAGAAAAAGAGCAAGAGGTGCTTTGCACAAAGAAACTTTTTATTCTGAAGATGAAATGATTAAAGATTATAACTCCAAAGAAGGTTTAAATACAGCATTAAATTGCGGAATAATAAGGAAAATAGGCACAAAATATGTTAAAAATGATACTATGGTAAGGGTTGATATCTTTAAAAAGCAAAACAAATTTTATGCTATACCTATTTATGCTATGGATTTTGCCTTAGGAATTTTGCCAAATAAAATAGTGATCACTGGTAAAGATAAAAATAACAATCCAAAACAATGGCAAACAATAGATGAAAGTTATGAATTTTGTTTTTCTTTATATAAAAATGATTTGATTTTATTGCAGAAAAAAAATATGCAAGAGCCTGAATTTGCATATTTTAATAGTTTTGATATTGGTTCTTCTAGTATTTGTGTTGAAAAACATGATAATAAATTTGAAAATTTAACAGACAATCAAAAATTATTATTTTCTAAGGCAGAGGAAGGAAAAGTAAAAACAAAAGGTTTAGGGATTCAAAATTTAAAAGTATTTGAAAAATACATTATAACCCCTATTGGGGATAAAATAAAAGCAGATTTTCAACCAAGAGAAAATATATCTTTGAAGACAAGTAAAAAATATGGCTTACGATGAAGCTTTTAAAAGCGTATTGATCGCAAATCAAGCAAAGCTAAGTCTTGAATTAAATCATCTTGTAATAAAACAAGATGATAAAGAGGCTAAAATTTTTCTAAAAGATATTAATTTTATTATATTAGAATCTTTACAAGCAAGTATTACCTCAAGCTTGCTTAGTGCTTTAGCTAAATATAAAATTATACTTTTAACTTGTGATGAATCTCACAATATTAATGGAATTTTTTCTCCATTTTTAGGACATTTTATAAGTGCAAAAGTAGCTAAAAAACAAATTGCGGTAAGTTTGCAAAGAAAAGCAATTTTATGGCAAAAGATTATTAAAAACAAAATTTCAAATCAAGCTTATATTTTAAAAATTACCAATCATTCCAAAGAATCCAAAGAACTTTTAAATATGGCTAAGAATGTAAATTTAAACGACTCTAAAAACTTAGAATCAACTGCAGCTGCTTTATATTTTAAAACTTTATTTGGTAAAGATTTTGCAAGAAATGATATATGTTTTATAAATTCAGGATTAAACTATGGCTATGCTATTATAAGGTCGCTTATTGTTAGGGCTGTTTGTATAAGTGGGCTTTTGTCATGGCAAGGTATAAAACATGATAATATTTACAATGATTTTAATCTTTGCGATGATTTGATAGAAGTTTTAGACCATTGATTGATTTGTGTGTATTTAAGCTAAAAGATACAAAAGATAGTGAATTTTTAGACAAGGAAACAAAACAAAAATTAATTGGTATTTTGCAAGAAGAAGTGATTTTTGAAAATAAATCTTATCCTTTAAATAGAGCTATAAATTTTTACGTGCAAAATTTTAAAAATGCTTTATTAGAAGATGATGAGCTGATAATGGTAAATTTATATGATAGAAGATAAATTTATGAGAGTTTTATTGATGTTTGATGTGCCTACCAAAAGCAAAAAGGATCAAAAAAACGCAAATAAATTTAGAAACTCATTGATAAAGCTTGGATTTTTCATGATACAATTTAGCGTGTATGTGAAAATTTGCAAAGGATCAGCTTCGGCAAAAACAACGATAAAATCTATAGAAAAAATTTTACCACCTTATGGAAATATAAGAGTTTTAACTATAACAGAAAAACAATTTGATAATATGCAAATTCTTTTAGGTGGGGTTTCTTTTAATGAAAAAATGAATGATGATAAGAACTTAGTCCTTTTTGAATATGATGAAAAAACTCAAGAATTTAAATATGGCAATGAAAAAACAAATAAAGAAAGGAAAAAAACCAAGTTTATACAACCTAGTTTATTTGAATTTTAATGGTTTTAAAGGGATTGTAACCCTGCGTGGATGACCAAAAACCACTTATTTTAGTCTCTTTTTAAATTTCTTTAGCAAGAATTATAACATATTTTAGGTTTTTTTCTATAGAAAAAAACCTAGTTTTCTTTATTTGATAAAGATCTATTTTATCATAAAGAAATTTAAAAAGAGACTAAAACTTCCATAACATCTTGCTCATTAATACCTAAATTTTATCATAAAGAAATTTAAAAAGAGACTAAAACAAAATACTCGCTTACTTCTTCAAAAACATTATTTTATCATAAAGAAATTTAAAAAGAGACTAAAACATTATTACAGTAGTTATACAAAACTCCACAATTTTATCATAAAGAAATTTAAAAAGAGACTAAAACAACATCAATTTGTGCTAAAGATTGGAAAATATTTTATCATAAAGAAATTTAAAAAGAGACTAAAACCGTATAGCAAATACAATTAGAATTATTGTTATTTTACTCTAAAGAAAATTAGAAAATAGCTTCACAAATTTATGAAGCTAAAATATCTCCATAATGCTTATATCAAACCATAAAAGATCAAATTTAAGTAAAATTCCATAAATCACAGCACTAAATAATCCTGCGAAAATTCCTGCTAAAACATCATCTAGCATTACGCCTAAACCACCTTTGGTTTTTTTATCGATTTTACCTATGATAGAAGGTTTTGTGATATCAAAAAATCTAAACAAAACAAAAGAAAGCAAAAAAGTAAAAACACTTTGTCCGCAAATTGCTAAAGCTAAAAACACTCCAACAACCTCATCTATTACAATATGCTTATCATCGTGTATGCCTGTTTGTTTTTCATACTGATCGATGATTTTTATAGAAACCAAGAAAAGCAAAATTGCAAGTAAGATCAAAGTTCCTATACCCAAATACCTTAAAATAAAAAAAGCAGGGATTAGCGCTGCTATCGTGCCAAAAGTTCCTGGAGCTTTATTAACACTACCTGAATAAAAAAAAGTTAAAAATAGTTTTTGCATGATTACACCATATATGACATTTGATGAAGTTTTATAAGTTGCTCGTAAAATTCTTTATCGCTTCGATATTCTAAAATACCATGCGTAGGGAAAAGATTGCTATAGATATTTTGTTTATTATGAAAGCGATTTGGAAAAAGCTCAGATAAAATCAAAGCCGAAATTTCTCTTCTTATAAAAACTGCTGGTGGAATGATACCAAGTCTGAGTAAATTTTTTAAAGAATCGCCATGGTATTTCATATGATGATGAGCTCCATGCGGACATGATTTGGTGCTTACTATCATTTTGCATTCATCGCAAAATACAAATTCAGGAAGTATGGTTACTTCTATATTATAATCTTTTGCAAAATCATCAAGCACAGTAAAGGCTCTGTTTTGATTAAAATACATTCCAAGCCCTGCGTGATTTTGTCCTACAAAAAGCTTATTGCAGTCAAAACTTTTAGCCAAAGCACATTCAAGAACTGGATTTAAATGCGAGGCAAAAATTTTGATATTATGTAAAGGTATGAGTAAAACCCTAGAAGATGGTAAGTAATTTTGAGCAAAAACATCAAAACAGCGCTTTTTAAGTTTTAAGCTCAAACCATTACTTTCATAAGATTCTATAAGGAAAATAATTACTAGATCAGATTGCTCTATAGCCCATCTTAAAATTCTCTCATGTGCTCTGTGAAAAGGATCAAAACTTGAAACAATGGCAGTGATATTGGAAGGATTGAGTCTTTTTTTGATTTTTTCAAAATCTTCTTTAATAGCTTTGATATGGTTATGATAAATTTCAAATTCCCCACTAATGCAAGTTTTTCCAAAATCGTCAATTAAACAAGCATTGGGTCTAAAAATATCATTGCTGTTTTTATCATTTTCAAATTTACTTTCTAAGATGATATGTCCTATGATTTTATCATTGCAGATAAAATCTATTTTATCGCCAACTTTTGTGTTTTCTAAAATAGTATTATTTTCTTTTGTGCTAGCGGGTGCAAAGGTTAGAGTGTAAGGAATTTTTTGATTATGGATCATTCCAGTAGCTAGGACTTCATCTCTTTCTTTTTGGTTCATCAATTTAGTAAAAGAACCAAAAATTCCTTCTTTGATAAAGCACAAAACCTCGTATTCTTCCTCTGAGATTATAATGCTATTTTTTCTTTGTAATGCCATATTTTTTCCTTTTTTCCCATAAAGACTTTCTTGAAATTCCTAATTTTTTAGATAAATCCGTATCAGGAAAGACATTTTGATAACTAATGATAATATGTTTAACATAATCATCAATAGTTAAAATCCCATTGCTTTCAAAGCTTTTTTCATCTTCATTTAGTTCTAAAATTTGAAATTCACTATGCTCAATATTCGCACTTGTATGTATAATAACAGCTTTTTTTAAAGCAAGATTTAACACTTTCTCTTTTTCTAAAGGTTTTAAGGTTTGAAAATTGACCAAATAATATAAAGAATTATCCTTAAAAATCTTATCTAAATTTTGTTGGTGTGAAAGATCTATATAAATATTTGCGATATTATGCTCATTAGTATAATTAAACACAAAATGATCAGCAAAAATTTGATTGTTGGTTTTTAAAATCAAAGGCAATTTAAATTTTTTATAATCAAAACTTGGTAATTTTGCTGTTTCAAATTTATGTTTTAAGTAAGATTGATAAGTATGATTTAAAATACTTATTTTTTTAAATTCTTGAAAATGCTTTATTTTACGCATTAATTCTTCTATCATGAAAGGCTTTTGTATATAATCACTCGCGCCAGCTTTTAATGGCGCTAAAACAGTATCTGAGCTTATGTAAGATATAAGTAAAATAATGATTTTATGTTTAAAAATTTCTATAATATGTTCAAAATTAGCCATACTAGTAGAAAGCAAAATGATTTCATAATCATGATGAGCAAGTTCATTAACATTTGCGATAATATCACAATCATAACCTATAGAATTAAGCTTTGAACCTATACTTTGAGCTAAATAAAATTCATTTTCTACTATTAAAACTTTCATAATTTCATCCAATCAAAATATTTTAAATTTACACTTGCTAAAACCGCAATGCCTTCTTTTCTTCCTACAAATCCTAGATGTTCTGTGGTGGTAGCTTTGATATTGATTTTATTAGGCGTAGTTTTTAATGTTTTAGCGATATTAAAAGCAATAGCTTCTTTAAAATCTTTCATCTTAGGTGTTTGGGCTATGATAGTAATATCAGCATTTACAAGCTCAAAACCATAATTTTGCACCAAAGTATAAGTATTTTGCAATAAAAGCATAGAATCGGCGTTTTTATACTGCATATCATTATCTGGGAAAAGTTCGCCAATATCTCCAAGCCCTGCTGCACCCAAAAGCGCATCAATTAGCGCATGAGCTAGTACATCTCCATCAGAATGAGCTTTTAAACCCATATTTTCATGCACTTTTACTCCACCCAAAAGCAAGGCTCTTTGCTCTTCAAATTCATGCACATCAAAGCCATTTCCATTAAAAATATCCCAAGATGGTTTTGGTAAATTTAAGCTTTTTAAATCTTCTTTAAAGGTAATTTTTTTAGCCAACTCATCACCTTGTACATACCAAATTTTACCACCAATAGCTTGTATGGCTGTGCTATCATCAGTGAAATTTGAGCTTTGTTCTAAAGCTTTTTTTAGCATACTCGTGCGTGAAAGTTGAGGGGTTTGTATGAGTTTGATTTTATCTCTATCGATAGCTTCTTGAGCGTAAATTGTAGTATCACTTACTTTTAAAACAGGTGTAATACAATCAGCTTTGTCATGATTTTCTATGATATTGTTAAAAAGATTTTTAGAAACCAAAACCCTTGCAACATCACTGACTAAAACATATTCACTCTCAACCATACTTAAAGCATTGAGTAAAGATTGTGCTCTAGTTGTACCACCTTGGACAAATTTATATTCAGGGGCAAATTTTTTCATATAAGAAATATTACCAGAAGTAACAACTATTTGTTTAAAAGGATAAAAAGAACTTAAATTTTTAGTAGCATAAAGCCATAAAGGTTGTTCGCCTAGTCGTAAAAACTGCTTTTTTACCGGAGCATTAAATCTTGATGATTCTCCCGCAGATAGCATAATCAAGGAAATATCTAACATTTGTTACACCTTAATTTCTTATTAATGTTACGATATTATACACCATAAAAGCCAAAATTTATATTTTTGTTAGTAGAATTAATCATTTTAAATAACAAGGAGAAAAATTGAAGGAAAAAATCGAAGAAAGACTAAAACAAGTTATATATCCAGGCTTTAAAAAAGATATAGTTAGTTTTGGTTTTGTAAAAAAAATTGAAGCAAATGAAAATCAAGCTCATATAGTAGTTGAAATCGTTTCAGCTAATGCTCAAATTGCACAAGAACTTAGACTAAACATTGCAAATGTTTTAAAAGATTTAAATTTAGAGCTTAATTTAGAAATCATACAGCCAAAAATTCCTGAAGAAAAAAGCAATTCAAGAAGTGGTAAAAATATCGCTCCACAAATTAAAAATTTCCTTATGATTTCAAGTGGTAAAGGTGGGGTAGGTAAAAGTACTACAACTTTAAATTTAGCGATTTCTTTGGCTAAAATGGGTAAAAGGGTAGGGCTTTTGGACGCAGATATTTATGGACCAAATATACCAAGAATGCTAGGTGAGAGTAAAAGCAAACCTGAAATTGTAGGTCAAAAAATTCGTCCTATTTTATCTCATGGGGTTTATATGATGAGTATGGGTGTGTTGATAGAAGAAGGTAAGGGTTTAATGTGGCGTGGCTCTATGATCATGAAAGCGATTGAACAACTTTTAGCTGATGTGCTTTGGCCTGAACTTGATGTATTATTGCTTGATATGCCTCCAGGAACAGGTGATGCACAAATTACCCTAGCTCAAAGCGTGCCAGTGAGTGCAGGTGTGTGTGTAAGTACTCCTCAAGTAGTGTCTTTAGATGATAGCAAAAGAGCGCTAGATATGTTTGAAAAATTGCACATTCCTGTTGCAGGTATTATAGAAAATATGAGTGGCTTTTTATGTCCTGATAATGGTAAAGAATATGATATCTTTGGTAAAGGCACCACAGAAGAAATGGCAAAAGCTTATAAGTGTGAAGTTTTAGCTCAAATTCCTATTGAAATGAGTGTAAGAGAAGGTGGAGATAGCGGTAAGCCTGTAAGTTTTTATATGCCTGAGAGTGTAAGTTCAAAAAGATATTTACAAGCTGCTGAAAAAATTTGGGAATTTATAGAAAAGGTTAATCAAGAAGGTAAAGTAGATAATTCAGCTATCCAACCTATAATGAATGGCAAAAGCGCGTGTTCGCAATAAGGAGGAAAATATGCCAATAGAAAGTAAAGAAGAATTTTTAAATTTAATCAAGCAAATCGAACAAAGGATTAATTATAAAAAGCCTAAAGCTTTTGCTATAGCAAGACTTGATCTAAGTCAAGTTGATCCTAGTAAAAAACTTCAAGCTAATTTTGGTGTGATTAATTTTGAGCAAAATTATGCCGCTGCAGCTGTTATGTTTGAAGCTTTTTTTAGAAGAGGGGTTGATGTTGATTTTAATGAAAGTGAGTTTGTGGCTACTTTGATTAAAGAAGATTTGGATTTTGCACTTGAATGCTTTGCGCCATTTTTACAAGAGCAAGGTCATAAAAATATAGAAGCAATCAAAGCAGCAAAGGAAAATTTTAGAGAAAATGCTTTTTCTTTTGTTTGTATTTTTGATGATGAAGCACCAAAAAGCTTAGAAAGTGTGTATTTAAAACTTTACTTGCTTTCTAATAAAAAAGTACCTTTAAGAAGTTTAAATTTAACAGGTGCTTTTGGGATTTTACCAAATGTTGCATGGAGTGATAATAAGCCTATTGATTTGGACTTTTTAAGAGAAAATGAGATTGATTTAAAAATGAGTGGAAGGTATCCAAGGATTGATTATGTAGATAAATTTCCAAGATTTTTAGCTCATGTTATTCCTGAGGATAATACTAGAATTTTAGAAAGTTCTAAAGTAAGAATGGGGGCGGTTTTAGCTGCAGGTACTACTATCATGCCAGGGGCTGCTTATGTGAATTTTAATGCAGGTACAACTGGAGCTTGTATGGTAGAAGGGCGTATTAGTTCTTCAGCTGTTGTGGGCGAAGGTAGCGATGTAGGAGGCGGTGCTTCTATACTTGGTGTTTTAAGTGGTACAAGTGGTAATGCTATTAGTATTGGTAAAGCTTGTCTTTTGGGCGCAAATTCGGTTACAGGAATTCCTTTAGGGGATAATTGTATCGTTGATGCAGGCATTGCTGTTTTAGAAGGGACTAAATTTGCTTTAAAAAATAAAGAAGAACTTCAAAAAATCAATCCTGATTTTAAATTTGACAAAGATATATACAAAGGTTTAGAATTAGCAGGATTAAATGGCTTACATTTTAGACAAGATTCTCAAAGTGGAGTGATGATAGCAGCTTTAAATAAAAAAGCCGTAAAACTTAATGAAGATCTACATTAAATTCTTAGCCCTTATGGGTTAAGAATTTTAAAACTCATGTTGTAGATTTTAAATTAAACTATAGATATTGTAAAAATGATTTTTAGTATTTAGTTTTTTTAGTGAAAAATCCTACATAAAAGCTTGAGCTGAATACTTATCTAAATAATATTTTGTGATGATCATTTTTCAATGATATATTTTTGTTTAAAAATACATTGAGTTGCTATAAACTATAATTATAAAATAGTACTTAAGCGAACTTGGAATTTTATAAGAGTAGTTTCTCTTGGGAAGTTAAATTTGTTTTTTGACTTAAAGCAATAAAGCTTTGCAAGTCAAAAAACATTATAAATTCTTACATAGAGCAAGTATTTTGGATAGTTGAATTAAGCATCCAAAGAACTTTTTCATATTTTGCGATATTTTCTTGAGCAAATGCTGCAGTTGTAGTATCGCTTGCTTTTTCAGCTTCTTCATTTAATTTTTTAAATTCAGCTAAAAGATATTTATAATCTTCTCTAATAAATTCTAAAACTTCTACAGGAGTAAAGCAATCTTTACCATTTTCTAGTTTTGGGCTTTTTGCATTTTCCATTAAAACTTTTTGGCAAGTAATAGCTTTTTCTCCAAGTTGTAAAACTCTTTCAGCGCAATCATCAAAAAGTTCTGCCATTTCTTCATAAGCTTTTTCTGTATATTCATGAATTGAAAAAAACTGTAAACCTTTTACATTCCAATGATAATTATGAAATTTAACCCATAAATGATGAGCATCTGCTTGTAATTGTAATAATTGTTTTGTTACTGACATGTTATCTCCTTTTTTTATTTTTAAAATTATAACATAAAATTCTTAAATAATAATTATTATTATCTAATAAATTTTAATGTTAATAATTATTATATTTTCATTATACTCTTTTTTTACAATAAAGCAAATTTATTTACTTAATATATTTTTGAGTATTAATTTTCCCACCTCTACGCCAGGTTGATCATAAGTGTTAATTCCAAGCATAATGCCACATGCAGAAGTAAATAACTCATAATAATACATCAAATACCCACAGTGATAAGCATCTAATTTCTCAAGTTCTATTACATCAACACTTAAATTTTCAGCAATTAATGCATGCATAGTTGCATCGCATTGCGCGTTTAAAAGATTATGTAAATTAACTTCATTAGTAAAATCACAATTTTGTAAATGATTAAAGCTTATATTTGGGATACTAGGAGATTTTTGACTATCTTTGATTTTTAAAAAAGTAACAGTTTTATCTTTGGGTCCATCCATGATAAGTTGTAAAAAGCTATGCTGATCTCTAGCACCAATTAAAGCAATAGGAGTTAAACCTATGCGTTTAAAGCCTTGCTTTTTACCTAGACTTTCAGCAATTAGTTGAATATACCATTCATTAAAACCTTTAAAGGCATCTCCATAAGAAAAAAGCACATTAATATGCGCACTTTTATGTGTGCAGTAATGATAAGCCTTTTGCAAAATTTGATCACATTTTTTCTCAAAAAAATCCACATAACAAGCTTTTGCACCTTCTAATAAGGCTTTAGTATCATAGCCACAAAAGCTCAAAGGAACAATACCAATGGCAGATAAAACACTAAATCTACCCCCAACATTTTTAGGTATAAAAAAGCATTTTATGTTTAATTCTTCTCCTAGTTTGTGAAGTTTTGACTCAAAATCAGTAATAAACACAAAGTTTTCGTGTAAATTTTCATTTTTAAAACCAAAATGAGCAATGATGAGTTTAAATAAAGAAATCACCTCTATAGTTGTACCTGATTTGCTTGCTATAATGAAAAGTGTTTTTTGGGGATTTATTTTTTGCATAGTTTGGGTAAAAGTATGTGAGGAGGTATTGTCAATAATAAAAAGTTTTTTTTCTTCTACTTGATCAAATAAAAGCTCTTTTAAAGCTTTAACCCCACAACTTGATCCACCCATACCTACTAAAACGATATTTTCTATATGAGTTTTAGTAGCGATAAATTCTTTGCTTTCTTTGATTAAATCAAAGCTTGTATCTACTAAGTGATAATACCCTATATCGCCACTTTCTAACTCATCATTCATTCTATTTGCATAAGCGGTGATTTTTTTAAAATCTTGGGTTTTAAAAAATAAAGTATTATTTAGCATTTTTACTTTTCTCATAAAAATAATTTGTCGCTTCCACAAAGCCTTCTACGCTTCCACAATCAAATCTTTTTCCTTTGAATTTATAAGCTAAAACCATATTATTAGTTGCTTGTGAAAGTAAGGCATCGGTAAGTTGAATTTCTCCATTTTTACCTGCTTTGGTATTTTCTAAAATGCCAAAAATATCAGGCGTTAGAATGTATCTTCCTATGATAGCTAAGTTACTTGGAGCATCTTTTGGATCAGGTTTTTCTACCATAGAATTTACCATGATTAAATCCTCTTCCACAGCATTTCCAGCTATAACCCCATAGTTTGAAACTTGATTGGCTTCAACTTCCATTACAGCTATAACAGAGCAGCGGTATTTTTCATAAATTTTTACCATTTGAGCTAGGACATTTACCCCGTCTTCATTCACACATAAATCATCTGCCAAAATTACCCCAAAAGCTTCATCTTGTACTAAAGGCTTTGCTTTTAAAACCGCATCTCCTAAGCCTTTCATTTCATTTTGTCTTGTAAAAGTAAAAGTGCAACGATCTATGAGTGTTCTTATTTCACTTAAAAGATATTCTTTTTTAGTACCCGCAATTTGATGCTCAAGTTCATAAGAAATATCAAAATAATCCTCCAAAGCTCTTTTTCCACGCCCTGTAACAAAACCCATAGTTTCCATACCAGCTTCTAAAGCCTCATCTACACCATAATGAATTAAAGGCTTAGTTAGTATAGGTAGCATTTCTTTAGGTAGGGTTTTTGTAGCAGGTAAAAATCTAGTACCATAACCTGCTGCAGGAAAAATACAAGTTTGAAGCATAGTTTATCCTTAAATTTTTATAAGTTGTTTTGATTATAATTTTATTTAAATATTATAACTAATTTAAGGAAAAAATGAAAACCATTGATCAAATTTATCAAGCAAAAATAGAAATCAAAAAATCAACTTTTTTGTCTTTTTTATGTCCTTTTGAAGATTTTCAAACTTTAATGCAAAAGCTAAGAAATGAGCATTTAAAAGCCGTGCATTTTGTATATGCTTATAGGTATTTAAATGAATTTGATCAAATCATAGAAGATAAAAGCGATGATGGTGAACCAAAAGGAACTTCTGCAATGCCTTGTTTGAATGTCTTAAGAGGGGCTTTGCTTGTTAATTGCGCGGTGATTGTGGTGCGTTATTTTGGAGGGATTAAACTTGGTACAGGCGGTCTTGTAAGAGCTTATAGTGAAGCTACAAATGAAGCTATTTTAAACGCAACGCTTTTAGAATTTGAAGCTAAAAATATTTTAATTTTAAACATTCCTTTTCATCTTTATGCAAGATTTGAGCATTTTTTGAATAAAAATAACATTTCATATGAAAAAAAATTTCAAGAAAATGTTGAATTGATTTTAAGCGTTAATGCTAAAGAAGAAGAGGAATTTAAAAAATTTGCAAAAGAGTTTGAATTTAGTGGACTTGTTTGGAAGTAAGCGTTTGCTTACTTCATTTTATAAAGAACTTAAAAGATCTTTTACCATATCTTTTTGTGGCTCTTGTTTTTCTTCTATATTAGCTTGCATAGGAGTTTCGTTTTGTCCTCTAAAACGATAATTATAAATATTTGACATATTTGAGCTAAAAATTCCTGTGCTAAATTGATCTTGACTCATAGCTTTTGAAAAAAGCTCATCAAGTTTTATGCTTTGCTCGTTTAAATTTTCACTATTGTTTTGACTAAGTAAAGACATAAAGTCTTCATTAGCTCCTTGAGTGCTTTTATAAGCACTACTTTGACCATATCCATACTCTTTAACCGATAAATTATCATGGTTAACTTGCATGTTTTCTCCTTTCAAAATATTACAAGGAAAAAACAAGCAAAAATCATTCCTTAATCGCCATGAGTTGGATAGTATTCAGCTTCTATTTCATTGTTTTTAATAAACTCTTCTCTGGCTTTATTACAGCGCTCATCTCTTAGTTTTCTATAGGCATTTCTACTTTCTAATTCTTGAGAAGTTAAAGGGCGATCTTCTAAAAATGAAATGTGAAAATAAGTATCATCTTCTTTGCTGAATTTTTCATAAAATTCAACATAGTCAAAATAATCTTTTTCGCTTTGAAAATCAATACTTTCTTCTACATAAATAGTTGGGCCAAAACCTCTGTGATTTTGAGTAAAATGTCCAAAACCAGCTGCATATTTTATCTTAAACGAATTCATTCTAAACCTCCTAAAAATTCGTCATAACTTCCTTTAAAGTCTGTTAATTTTCCATCTTCTAAAAACCATATACGATTAGCAAAAGCGCTAATTAGCTCTCTATCGTGGCTTATGCATATCACACAACCTTTGAAATTATACAAAGCTTCACCTAATGCAATGATACTTTCAAGATCTAAATGATTATCCGGTTCATCCAAAAGTAAGAAATTTCCACGCTCTAACATTAATTTTGAAAGCATTAAGCGGTGTTTTTCACCTCCACTTAAACTAGAAGCCATTTTTTCTTGATCGCTTCCGCTAAAGAGCATTCTACCAAGACATTTGCGAATTTCATCTAAATCTTTGAATTTTTCACTCATTAACCATTCATAAAGTTTCAAATTTTCATTGATTAAATTCGTTGTATCTTGTGAAAAATATCCCATTTCTATGGTAGCGCCAAGGTGGATGTGGCCACTATCAGGTTCTAATTTTGATGCGATGATTTTAGCTAAAGTGCTTTTCCCAACACCATTTGCGCCAATTAAGGCTATTTTATCACCTTTTTCTAATTTTAATTCTAAATTCTCAAATAAAGTTTTATCATAAGCTTTGCTAATACCTTTTAATTCTAAAACTTCATTTCCTATTTCTCTATTTGTTCTAAAAACTATGCTAGGATCACGCCTGCTTGAAGTTTTAATCTCTTCAAGTTCAAGTTTTTCTAAAGCTTTAGCCCTGCTTGTAGCTTGCTTAGCTTTTGAAGCATTAGCACTAAAACGACGTATGAAATTTTCTAATTCTTCTCTTTCTTTTAAGGTTTTATCGCGTTTGAGTTCGGCTTGTTTGGCAAGTAAAGTTGAAGCCATGTACCAATCATCATAATTTCCAGCAAAATCACGTATTTGTTTAAAATCCACATCTAAAATTCTTGTACAAACTTTATTTAGAAAATGTCTATCATGGCTAATTACTACTAAAGTTCCCTCATGTCTTAAAAGCTCATTTTCAAGCCAAGAAATAGCTTCTAAGTCAAGGTTGTTTGTAGGCTCATCTAAAAATAACACATCAGCACCTAAAAATAACACTTGTGCTAATAAAACTTTAAATTTATCCGCACTTTGTAAAGTGCTCATGAGAGCATTAAAATCTTTTATATTTAAAGAGCTAAGAATTTTTTCACATCTAAGCTCGCAATCATAGTTTGGATCTTCTTCTGCTGTTATGATTTCAAGCTCGCTTAATCTATCGTTGATTTCATCGGTAAATTCTTCACTCATATAAAGTTTTTCTTTTTCTTTTAGCGCATCATATAATCTTTTATTTGCACACATTACCGCATCTTTGATAGTGTAGTTTTCAAAAGCAAATTGATCTTGTCCTAATACAGCGATTTTTAAATTTGGATCTATACAAATTTCTCCACTGCTTGATTCTATTTCGCCTGAGAGAATTTTTAAAAAGGTTGATTTTCCTGCGCCATTTGCGCCTATAAGTCCATATCTTTCACCACGGTTTAATTTTAAATTTACATCTTCAAATAAAAGTTGATTTGCAAAACGCATAGTGAGATTTTTTACTTCTACCATTAATATCCTTAAAATATTTTTGCTATAATTTTAACAAAAAAAGGTTTATTATTTTGGATTTTTCGTATTTATTGTTAAAAACATTGCCTAGTATGACTTTGGTTTTTAATATCTTAGCTTTATTTTTAGCTTATTTTTTTAAGCAAAATAAGATTTTTTTCTTGCTTTTGTTGATTTTATGTGCTAGGGCTTTATCTTTAGTGGCAAGTGAATATCAAGCGCATTTGTTTATCTCGGTATTTTTACCTTTTTCTTTTGTGCTTTTTGTTTTTTTGCAAGATAGTAAGCTTGTTTTTGAAAGAATTAATTTTATTAAATTTGCGTATTTAGCCTTTATGGGTTTTGTAGCGTTAATACTTAGCACAAGTACTAATTTTAATGCAAGCATTACAAGTGAAATTTTTGGCCTTTCAACGCAATTTTTTAAGCCTATTAGTGAGTTAAGCTTTTGTGTGTTTTGGGTAGGAATGATATTTTTATTATTTTCATATTTTAAAAATAATGATTTTCATTTTTTGCTAGCTTATATGGGCTTGAGCGTGCAATTTTTATTTTACAATAGTGTTGATTTGGGTTATTATGAATTTGCTTCTTTGGTATTGATAGGATTTTTAGTGTATAAAGCTTATAAAATAGCCTTTTTTGACACTTTAACCAATTTGCCAAATTTAAAGGCCTTAAGAAGATATGCCCAAGGACTTGAAAATTTTCATTTAGCCTTGATTGAAGTAAAAAATATCAATGAAATTTATCATCAAAAAGACTCAAAAATGGGTGAGTTTATAATGCATGAATTTGCTAGGATTTTAAAAAAAGCTTTACATGCTAGGGTTTTTAAAGATGATAAGGATTATTTTATTATTGTATTTGAAAATGAAAGTATGGCTTTTGTACAAAGCAAGCTTCAAATGCTTGAAAATTTTATGCAAAAATATTGTTTTGAATTTAAAGAACAAAATGTAAAGTTAGAAATTAAACTTTGTTTATCAAGCAAAAATGAAAACATAGAAGAAAGTTTAAAACAAGCAAAATTAGAACTTAGAAGACAAAAGGATTAAAATGTTAGATTTGATTTTTAGAGAGTATGATATAAGAGGGCTTTACCCAAGTGAGTTAAATGGAAAAAGTGTAAAAGCTATAGGCTATGCTTTGGGTTTAGAAATGAAATCAAGGGGTTGTGAGAAAGTAAGCGTAGGCTATGATGCAAGATATAGTGCAAATGAACTTTTTAACTATTTAATCAGCGGTTTAAATAAAGCTAATATGCAAGTTTTCAATATAGGCTTAGCACCAACTCCTATGGGATATTTTAGCTTGTTTTTTGATGATATTTTTGATGCAAATATCATGATAACAGGTTCGCATAATCCAAAAGAATACAATGGCTTTAAAATAACGATTAATAAAGAAAGTTTTTTTGGTGCTGATTTGAAAAAGCTTTCTTTAAAAGTGCAAGAGTATTTAGAACTTGAAATCAATGATGATTTAAGATATGAAAATTATGATATTAAAAGCTTATATATAGACTTTTTAGCTAAACATTTTTCACATCTTAAGGGCTATAAAGAAAAAATCATTATTGATTGTGCAAATGGAGCTACTGGAGTGATTATAAAGCCTTTGGTGGAAAAATTAAATCTTAATGCACAAATTTTATTTGAAAATCCTGATGGAAATTTCCCAAATCACGCGCCCGATCCAACAGAGCTTGAAAATTTACACGCATTGCAAGTTGCGCTAAAAGAAAATGAAAATGCAAAAATGGGCTTTGCTTTTGACGGAGATGGAGATCGCTTGGTGGTTGCAAGTAAAGATTATGTATTTAAGGGCGATGAGCTTTGCTATTTATTTGCTAAAAATATAAAAAATCCTAGAGTTTTAGGTGAAGTAAAATGTTCTAAAAATCTTTTCGATGAGGTAGCTAAATTTGGTTTTATCATGATGGGTAAGACCGGGCATTCTAATATTAAAAAAATGATGAAAGAGCAAAATATAGACATAGCAGCAGAGCTTAGCGGGCATATTTTCTTTAAAGATAGATATTTTGGTTATGATGATGGAATTTATGCATTTTTAAGAACTTTAGAGCTTTTAGCAAATGGTTTTGATATAGAAAAATTAGTTAAAGAATTACCAAAACTTTATGCAAGTGAAGAGATTAAGCTTAAGGTTAGTGAAGAAAATAAATTTCAAATCATAGAAAAATTTAAAGAAAAAATAAAAGCAAATGCTTTTGAAAATGTGCTTGATTGTAATGAAATTGACGGAGTTAGAATTACCTTTAAAGAAGGCTGGGCGCTTTTGCGTGCTTCTAATACAAGTCCATATCTTATCATGCGTGCTGAAGCTACAAGTGCTGAATTTAAAGACTTTTTAGAAACAAGAGTAAAAGAACTTTTTGAAGAAATCATAAAAGAGCTTGCATAAGTTCTTTTACATCAATATTTTTTGTGTATAAATATGCTCTTAAGAGTTTAGGGATTTTTGCTTTTCTATAAATTTCTTTAAATTCTTTTGACATTTTCTCACAACTTACAAAAGGAAAAATCAAAACTTTTTCTTGTATATAAACAATGCCTATTTTATGCGAAATCACTCCATCGCCTTTTAAAGCTTCTTGTCTTTGTTTAGCACTTAAAAGTACTCCAAGTTTTTTAAAGCATTTTGCGATTAAACTTTCATCTTTATGAGTAATGTAAATATTTTTAAATTCACAAATATTTTCTTCTTTTAAGTCTTTTTCTAGGTATTTAAAGCTTTTTTTTACTCCATTTGGATAAAGCTTTAAAAACTCATTAGCAAAATTTTTGCGTATGAAATTTCTAAAATATTTTTCATCATCATTACTCTCATCATGAAAATAAGCGATATTGTTGTCTTTTAGATAGTTTGAAATTTCTTCTTTTGGAATTTCAAGCAAGGGTCTTATGATAGTAAAATATTTTCTTTTTTCAATATCTTTAAAACCAAGTAATTCTCTAAGTCCTGCACCTTTGGAAAATTGCATTAAAAACCATTCCAGTTTATCATTTAAATGATGAGCTAGTAAAAGATTATCATAAGAGTGATTTTTGCAAAGTTCTTTAAAAAACTCATAACGCAAAGCTCTTGCATGGGCTTCGAAATTTTTTGTTATCTTGGGTGCAGTTTTGATGTAAATTTTTTTATGAAAATGCTTGGCTAATTCTTTGGCACTTTGCTCTTCTTTATCGCTATTTTTGCGAGTTTTGTAGTTTATAAAAGCAAGGTCAAAATCTACATTTTTTTCTAAAAGCATGAAAAATAAAGCACTAGAATCACTCCCATGAGAAAATGCTAAAAGATTTTTCCCTTGCTTTAAATGATTTAAATATTTGCTATCAATCATTAAACTTTCTTAAAGCTTTTGCAATGAGTTTTTTATCTAAGCTCTGCGTGATTTCACACTCATAAAGCTCACCCATTTCTAAATCGCCACAATCACTTTCACTGATAAGAATTTCTCCATCTATATTTCTATCCCAACGCAAATCTTTTGCGCCGATGAAAAATTCTCCTTCAGAGCTTTGACCTTCACAAAATGCTAAAGTCTTTTTACCAACTTGTTGATTAAAGCTTTTTTCTATGCAATCATCAACAATTTTTTCTATCACTTTTAATCTTGCATTGATGATTTTACTAGGAATTTGCTCCATTTCAAAAGCTGCAGTATCTTCTTCTTTAGAATAAGCAAAAACACTAATTCTATCAAAACCAAATTCTTTTATAAAAGCGCATAATTCTTCAAAGTCCTCATCACTTTCTCCAGGGTGTCCTACTATAAAACCTGTGCGTAAAAATGAATTTGGAGCTTGTTTCATTAAATTTAAAAGCTCGATTAATTTAGCTTTGTTAGCTCCGCGTTTCATGATTTTAAGCATATTATCACTGATGTGTTGCAAAGGCATGTCAAAGTAATTTACAAAAACTTTTGATTGAATGATTTTTTCTATTACTTCTTTGCTAATGCTTGTTGGGTATAGATATAAAATTCTAGCAGCTTTTATACCTTGGATATTTTCTATAGCTTCAATAAGATTTAAAAGTCCATCTTTTTGATCTTGATCAAACAAATACGAACTTGTATCTTGAGCAATAAAAGAAAAGTCTTTATAGCCTTTTTTAACAAGTTCTTTTACTTCATTTATAATACTTTCTAAGCTTCTTGATTTAAGTTTGCCTTTAAAACTTGGTATAGCGCAAAATGAACATTTTTGATTGCACCCTTCAGCTATTTTGATAAAAGCATGATAGTTTGATCCTGTGATTACACGATTGGTATTTTTATCTTGTAAGTAAGTAGAATTTGAAAAAAGATTAGTTTTTTTAAGTATCATTTCATCAATTTTTTCATAATCTCCCACACCGGTAAAAAGATCAACTTCAGGTAGTTCTTTCATTAATTCTTCGCGGTAGCGCTGCATTAAACAACCTGTTACAACTAACAATGAATCTTTTTTTCTTTGCTCGTGTAGGTCTAAAATCGCATTTATACTTTCTTTTTTAGCACTATCTATAAAGCCACAGGTATTTACAATCAAAACATCAGCTAAGCTTGGCTCATCACAAATTTCATAATCACTTAATCTTCCAAGCATGATTTCACTATCAACTAAATTTTTATTACAACCTAAAGACATTAAAAAAAGTTTTGGCATATTTCTCACTTTAAATGTTTTATTTTTTTGCTAAAATTATAAGATTAAATTATATCAAAATTAGAAAGAAAATTTTTATGGATAATTACGAATACAGCGAACTTTTAAAAAAATTAAAAAACAAAGTTGGAAATATAGCTTCTATTATTAAGCCTGAAGAGATAAAAGCAAGATTAAAAGAAATAGAAAATTTAGAAAATTCCCCTTCTTTTTGGAGTGATGTAAAACAAGCAGGAGTGATAGGTAAAGAAAAAACTAAAATTTCAAATTTATTAAAAAACTACGAGAACGCTTTCAATGCTTTAAATGACGCTAGTGAGCTTTTTGATCTAGCAAATAGTGAAAATGATTTAGATACTATAGAAGCTTTATTTGAAGACGCAAATAAGCTAGAAGATCTTATTGTAAATCTTGAAATTTCTATGCTTTTAAGTGGGGAAAATGATGGTAAAAATGCTATAGTTTCCATTCACCCAGGAGCAGGTGGAACGGAGAGTAATGACTGGGCTAGCATGCTTTATAGGATGTATTTGAGATTTTGTGAAAGAGAAGGCTTTAAAGTAGAAACACTTGACTTTCAAGAGGGCGAAGAAGCAGGACTTAAAGATGTTAGCTTTTTAGTAAAAGGTGAAAATGCTTATGGGTATTTAAAAGCTGAAAATGGCATTCATCGTTTAGTAAGAACTTCTCCATTTGATAGTGCAGGACGTCGTCATACGAGTTTTTCTAGTGTGATGGTTTCTCCTGAACTTGATGATGATATAGAAATAGAAATTGAAGAAAAAGATATAAGGATTGATTATTATAGAGCAAGCGGGGCAGGTGGACAGCATGTTAATAAAACCGAATCAGCAGTGCGTATAACTCATATGCCAAGTGGTATAGTAGTGCAATGTCAAAACGATAGAAGCCAGCATAAAAACAAAGCAACTGCCTTTAAAATGCTAAAATCACGCCTTTATGAGCTTGAGCTTATGAAACAACAAGATGAAGCAAATTCAAGCGAAAAAAGTGAGATAGGCTGGGGTCATCAAATCCGCTCTTATGTGCTTTTTCCTTATCAACAAGTCAAAGACACACGTTCAAATGAAGCTTTTTCACAGGTTGATAATATCTTAGATGGGGATATTAAAAAAATCATAGAAGGTGTTTTAATAGCTCAAAAAGCACAAGATTAATACTACAAAAGGATATTAAATGGAAAAAATTTTAGTTTGTGTGGATGTTTTAGAGCCTTGTAGGGAAAGTTTGCATTATGGGGTGTATTTAGCTAAAAAGCTAGATTTACCTTTAATGTTTTTATACACTATAGAACCAAATTTTACCAATGCTGAATTAGCTTGTAGTTTTGGCATAGGCGCTAGCGGATGTGTGATTGAAGATTTGGTAGAAGAGCAAAGTCAAAAAAATGAAAATCTTTGCAAAAAAGGGCAAAGAATTTTAGAAGAATTTTGTGCTTATGCAAAAGAACAAGGTGTAAAAGAATGCTTTAGTGTGCAAAGAGATGGAGACTTAGAAGAGGTTTTAAAAGAATATAATGATCAAATAAGATTAGCCATAGCAGGTTTAAAAGGCGGGGGTAAGAAAAATAAAATAGGTATTCATACAGAAGAATTAGTAAGAGCTTTAAATGTGCCTATTTTACTTGTAAATTCTGCTTTTAAAGAGATTAAAAGTGTGATGATGGCTTATGATGGGAGTAATTTGGCTAAAAAGGCCATAGAGCAAGCCATTAAAAGACCTATTTTTAAAGAAGCAAAGCGTTATGTAGTAAATGTTTCTAAAGATGAAAAAGCTTCTTGTGAGTTGTTAGCTCAAGTAAGTCAAATTTTTAAAGAAGCAAATTTAAATGTACAAACTCAGCATTTAAGTGGAGAGATTACTCAAGCTTTATTTGATTTTGGTGAGCAAAATGATATAGATTTATTGATTATGGGGGCTTATTCACATCACTGGTTAAAAAGTATTTTATTTGGTAGTTTGACAAATGATATTTTAACTAAGGCTAAAAAACCTTTATTGCTGATTCGCTAATGTTGCACCATAGACTTTTAAATCACTATATTAGCATTTATCATAAAAGCACCAAACAATTTCTTTTTGTTTGGACTTTGCTTGCTATGGTGCCTTTGTTTTGTAGTTTTTTATTTGATGAACTTGCTATTTATGCAACAGGTAAAATTACTTCTGAAATTTTATTTTTAATTTTAAATATTATTCCTATTATGGTGGCTATAGCATTGATGATGTTTTTGCTTATTAGTATTTGGGCTGCTTTTAGTAGTAAGATTAATATTAAAGAAAAATTTTTTATTATTTTATATGCTTATGTTTTGATATGGTTTGCGTATGGGAATTTGTATTATTTTTCTTGCGATGTAGATAATTATAATAGAATGTTAATAGCTACTCAAAAAAATGAAAATTTAGATATTGTGGATTTGCAAGAAAAAATCATAGAAGTGCAGTTTCAAACCCCTATAAGAGGAATTCATAATTTTTGGTCTTTAAATGATGACTTAAAACCTCAAATTCAAAATAGAATAAAAGGTTTGGTTGATTGTTATTATTTTAGCGGAGTTACTATGCTAACGATAGGTTTTGGCGATGTAACACCTGTTAGTTCTTTGTTAAGATTATTTAGCGTATTTCAAGGATTTTTAGGGCAAGTGATTGTTGTGATTGCTATGGGGCTTTGGATTAACCAAGCAGGTAAGCAATAGCTTACCTTGCGATTAATGTTTTATAGCATATTTATTTTGTATTTCTTCATGTCCTAGTATTTTTTGAACATTGCAGTTTTTGTTAATATCTAATTTTTTAACATCATGATGAAAATTAGTACAATTGTACAATAAAAACGCCATTGTTTTAGCATTGTGTACATCCCATCTTGATAAATCTTGATTAAATTGTTTGCAGTTTTCAAACATATGTGCCATTGTAACGGCATTATGCACATCCCAATTTTCTACTTTATGATTAAATTTAAGACAATTACAAAACATATACTTAGTATCTTTAACATTTGACATATTCCAAGAAGATAAGTCTTGATCAAAAGATTCACAATCAAAAAACATTCCTTCCATGTTTTCAACATTTCTAACATTCCATTTAGAAATATCATGATTAAAGCTTTTGCAACAATAAAACATATAAGACATATCTTTAACATTTGATACATTCCACTTTTCTATACCATCAAAGTTAGTTCTAGTAGAATAATAGAACAAATAAGACATATCCGTGATTAAGCTTACATCGATTTCATCTAAGGCAATAAGCTCTTCTCTAACAAGAGCAACTAATTCACATTTTGTTTTAGGCGTAAACATGTTAGCTCCTTTTTGGTATTTATTTTCTTTCAACGCAATTATAATACTATTTAAATATAAAGTAGTAAAAAATAAATATTAAATTAATAAAAAATATAAAATACTATAATATGTTTCATTATGAAACATATTATAAAATACAAAAAAACTATAATAAATATAGTATAATTTCAACAGAACTAATTTACAAAAAAAGATCATAACAATGGAAAATAATTCAAAAAATAATATATACTTGTGTAGTTTTGCTGATACTAGACTCGGGACTTCAATTTATAGATTTAAACTACAAGCAGAAGCAATGAATGTGTTTGATGATATCATTATTCATACAGAGGCTAGTTTGCCTTTAGATTTTAAAAATTATTTTAAAGATAAGTTTTATACAAAAGATAAAAAAATCACTAGAGGTTTTGGGTATTGGTGTTGGAAGCCCAAAGTTATATTAATGACTTTAGAACAAATGCAAGAAAATGACATTCTTTTGTATTTAGATATAGGTTTTACTTTTAATCCAAAAAAAAGAAAGCAGCTGTTAGAAGATTTAGATTTTATCAATGAAAATGAAATAGTAGGAATGCAGGTAAAAAGTATTGAGAAAGAATACCAAAAAATGGATACTTTGGTTTTTTATGGATTACACAATAACGAAAAATTTTTAAATTCATTTACCTATGGAGCTGGTTTTATTGGTATAAAAAAAACAACTCAAAATATAAAGATCATACAAGAATGGATGGATGTATATTATCAACATTGGAATTTTATAGATGATAGCCCATCCCGACTTCAGAATTTTACGTGTTTTAAGGAAAGTAGACATGATCAAAGCATATGGAATATATTACGAGAGAAATATAGTATAGCATTTGTTCATGGAAAAGGTTATCATATCGGAGAAAAAGCAGTGCTTTGTGCTAGAGAAAAAATATTTTTTCCAAATACCTCTGAAGAAATGGAACAAATTAAAGATATGATTAGAAAAAGAGATTTTTTTGGATATAAATATGTGTATAATTTAAGAAAATTAAAAAAAAGATTGTTTAAAAAAATATAGTTTTATGATATTAATCTTATAATAAGTATGCAAAAAAATATAAGCCATGTAAATAACAACAATGCCATCAAAAATGGTTTAAAACCTGCATTTTTTAAAATATTTTTATGGATATTTACTCCCAAAGCTACCATAGCCATAGAAAGCAAAAGTGTGTCTATGGTTTGTATGCTTGGTTTTATATAGCTAAGCGCAAAATTGGTATTTAATATCTCAAGTGAGCTAATTCCACATGCAAATAAAAACCATAAGGCAAAATAAGGAATATTTGCTTTAATGGAAATTTTTTCATTATTTTTGCTTAGAAATTTCAATGAAAAAAGACTTAAGAAAATCAAAAAAGGCACTAGCATTAAAACACGCATCATTTTTTCTATGACAGCACTATCTCCTGCTTGCACAGCTTCACCTGCTGCAACAGCATGTGCAACTTCATGCAAGCTTGCTCCCATGAAATACCCCATTTGCTTTAAACTAAAAAAATCAAACCAGCCTAAATTCCAAGCCAAAGGATATAAAAACATCCCCAAAGTTCCAAACACAACCACAGTGCAAACTGCCACGCCAACTTTAGCAGAGCCACCTTTAACAATGCTCTCACTTGCCATCACAGCAGCTGCTCCACAAATGCTTGAGCCACTACTTACAAGTATGCTTTCTTTAAGATCAAGTTTAAATAATTTTCCTAGTAAAAGTCCTATAAAAAAGGTAGAAAACACCACTAAAAATGCTAATAAAATTCCATTTAATCCAACTTTTTCTAAATCATTAAAAGTAATTCTAAAGCCATAAAGTATAATCCCAAGTCTCAAAATTTCTTTTGTTGCTATGTTTAAAACTCCTGATTTTTTAAGTAAATTTGCATTTTGATGTGCTAAATTTCCTATTAAAGCTCCCAAAATCACGGCTATGATTAAAGCTGAAATTCCAAGATTTTTAAAAAAATTAAGCTTAGAAATTGCAAAAGCACAAAAAGCAAGAGTAAAAAGCAGTAAAAAAGCTTCAAATTTTCTATTTTTATATATATTTTTATGCATGAATTTTCCTTTTTTTGTTTTTGTAATATTAATGATTTTTTTATGATAAGTAAAATTAATTTTATTTGATATAATGATTAAAAATATTTATCAAAAGAGTGCTTATGACTTTTAAACAAATAAAATATTTTCAAGCCTTGTGTAGAAATTTAAATTTAAGAGCTTGTGCTAAAGAATTAAATATAACTCAATCTGCTTTATCTTTAGCTATATTTGAACTTGAAAAAAGTTTAAACACCAAGCTTTTTGATAGAAATGCTAAATTTTTAAGCTTAAATGAAAAAGGAAAAGTTTTTTTAAAACAAATCACACCTTTGATTTTAGAATTTGAGCGCATAGAAAAAGCAATGCAAGATGATCAAAGCTATGAAATAAGTATGAAAGTGAGTCAAAATGTAGGCACTTATTTACTAGGATCTTTTTTAGATCAAAAGGCAGAAAATATCAAGTTAAATTTGTCTTTGGATAATAGTCAAAATATCATCAAAGATATTTTAGATAAAGAAATCGATATAGGTTTGATTGAAGGGATTTGCAAAGATAAGGATATAAAAAAGATTAAAATTTGTGATGATGAGCTTATTGTGGTGAGTAAAAATGACTTCAAAAAAGAATTTTTCATAGATGAGTTAAAGGATTTTAAATGGCTAAGTCGTGAGCAAGGTTCAGGTGTAAAAGAAGTGTTTTTAAATGCTTTGCCTAAAGATGTAAGACTTAATTTAGTTTATGAGTTAAACTCAACTGCTATGATAAAAGAGTTAGTTAAAAAAGGTGATTTTTTAGCAGTTTTACCTAAATTTAGTGTTAAAGAAGAACTTGAAGTTAAAAGCTTATTTGAAGTGAGGTTAAAAAATTTTAAAATTTCAAGAGAGCTTTGCTTGATTTATCATAAAAATAAAGAGCCAAGCAAGAAATTTATAAATTTATGTGAGTTTTTAAAACTTTGCGTTCAAAAAGATTTAGTTTAGCTCTTGAATACATTTTTTAAAAAGCTCCCCTCTTTCTTCATAAGATTTAAACTGATCTAAACTCGCACAAGCAGGGCTTAGCAGGGCTACTTCATCATTAGTTAAGTTTTGATTGATTTTTTCTACTGCTTTAGGTAAAAACTCGCAAAAATGTGCTTTTAAATTAGCATTTTTAGCATATTCAAGCATTTTATTAGTGCTTTTTCCTATGGCATAAAGCTCTATATCAAGCTCTTTCATAAAAGTAAATAAAGCACTTAAATCCACTCCCTTATCATCGCCACCTATGATAAGATGAATTTTTTTATCCTTATAGCGTTTAAGAGCAGCTAAACTAGCATCAAGATTAGTTGCTTTAGTATCATTTACCCAAAGTCTATTTTTATGATCAAATATTTCTTCAAGTTTATTTTTTTCTATTTTAAATTCATTTAAAAGCTCGTAAGAGCAACGATCTAGTATGATTTTTTCTATACTTAAAGCAATAAGTGCATCAAGTAAAAATGGGGTTTTAAAATGAATTTTTTCTAAGTCAATTTGCATTTTTTTAGCTAAATCTTGCTCATCTTCATAGCTTATAACATAAGCATGGGTTGGATAAGCCTCATATTTTTTAGGTAAAATTACCACATCATTTTCATTCATTCTTTCAAGCACGCTAAGCTTTGCTTGCTCGTAGTTTTCAAAGCTTTTATGCCAAGAAAGATGATCAGGTGTGATAGGTAAAAGTGCATAAATTTCAGGTTTAGCTTCTTTGGTGTAAAAAAGTGAAAAAGATGAGCTTTCTAAAATCCATAATTTAGCATTAGCGTTCATTTGCGCTAAAGGAATTCCTATGTTTGCTCCCATTTGTGCGTTAATGTGTTTTAAAAGATGGTGTGTCATTTGAGTGGTGGTGGTTTTGCCATTTGTTCCGCTTATCCAAACACTTTTTGGCATGCCATCGTAAAAAAAATCATACTCGCTACTTAAATTTCTTGCTTGCTGTGTGAGAAGATGATCACTTGGAAAGCCAGGACTTGGAATTTCTA
This sequence comes from Campylobacter sp. FU_497, assembly GCF_025772425.1. NCBI lineage: Bacteria > Pseudomonadati > Campylobacterota > Epsilonproteobacteria > Campylobacterales > Campylobacteraceae > Campylobacter > Campylobacter sp. FU_497. Next base: position 89,390 of record NZ_JAKMSC010000003.1, read on the forward strand.
AGTCACTTTTTAAGGGATCAAATTCACAAGGTGGTAAAAGTGTATTGCCAAATTCATCTTTACTTATACTTGTAAAATGATCATCATAAATATCGCAATTTCCAAAACGCTGTGCAAAAGCTTTGGTTGTTTTTCCGTATCCAAAAAGTGAAATTTTCATTATCTTAACTTTATACTAATTAATGCAATGATATTTGCAAGTAAGGCTATCATCCAAAAACGCACGATGATTTTATTTTCCACCCAACCTATTTTTTCAAAATGATGATGAATAGGTGCCATTTTAAATACTCTTTTATTAAAGATTTTAAAACTTCCTACTTGCAAAATCACTGAAATAGTTTCTAAAACAAATACAAAACCTATAAGTAAAAGTAAAATTTCATTTTTGCTTACTATACCAAGATAGCCTAAAAATGCCCCTATACTTAAACTCCCACTATCTCCCATAAAAACTTGTGCAGGATAGCAGTTATACCACAAAAATCCCATAAGCGCACCAACCAAAGCTGAGCTTAGCACCACAAGTTCTCCTAGTCCTTGAATTTTAGGTAAAAATAAATAAGAACTATAAATAGCATTTCCACTTAAATACAAAAAAGCACCAAGGCTTAAAAGAGAAAATATAGAAGGCACAGTTGCAAGACCATCAAGCCCATCGGTTAAATTTACAGCATTAGAGCTTGATACAATAACTAAAATCCATAAAAACAACATAAACATACCACTATCAAAAATAGCATGTTTGTAAAAAGGTAAATAAAATTCAGTATTTATATCAAATAAATATAATAACCCAACACAGATAAAAGCAGCACTAAATTGCCCTAGAAGCTTCATTTTTGGGCTTAATCCTGCATGATTGTCTTTTTTTAAAATTTTCCCTAAATCATCCACTAAACCTATAGTGCAAAATAATACCAAACATAATAATCCAACAATTACAAAACTATTGTTTAAATCAGCACTTAAAACACTTGCTATGATAGTAGCAAAGATAAAAACAAGCCCACCCATAGTAGGGGTGTGAGATTTAGCTTGGTGTGATTGTGGAGCGTATTCATAAATAGGTTGATTTGCTTTTTTATTTTGAGCCCATTTAATAAATTTTGGCATTAAATACAAACTCAAAAACAAAGCGATAAAAAATGCAAAACCAGCACGCACGCTAATATAAGAAAAAAACATATAATTTGTATATTCTGTAAGATAAAGCAAAATTTTAACCTTGTATTTGTTTTTTAAAAGCATAATTTTAGTAAAATCACATAAATAAATTATAAAAAAGAGTAAAAAATGAGTCAAAAATGTATTTTGATAATCACAGATGGTATAGGACATAATACAAATTCAAACTTTAATGCTTTTTTTCATGCTAAAAAGCCAACTTATGATAAGCTTTTTGAAAATACCCCTAATGTTTTGATAAAAACAAGCGGTTTAGCGGTTGGCTTACCTGAAGGTCAAATGGGTAATAGCGAAGTAGGGCATATGTGTATAGGTAGCGGACGCATAATCTATCAAAATTTAGTCAAGATAAATAAAGCCATAGAAAATGATACTTTAAAAGATAATAAGGCTTTAAAAGATTTATTGCAAAAATGTAAAAGAGTGCATATTATAGGGCTTTATAGTGATGGTGGGGTGCATTCTATGCATACACATTTTAATGCACTTTTAAAAATTTGTAAGCAAGAAAATAAAGAAGTTTTTGCGCATGCAATTAGTGATGGTAGAGATTGTCCTCCAAATTCAGGTTTAGAATTTATAAAATCTTTACAGGAATTTTGCAAAAAAGAAGGGGTTAATTTTGCTTCTTTATCGGGAAGATTTTATGCTATGGATAGAGATAAGCGCTATGATAGGGTTAAGTCTTATTATGATGCTTTATTTGCTAAGGCACAAAAGTGTGATGATTTTGCACAATTTATACAAAAAAGCTATGATGAAAATATCACAGATGAGTTTTTAACACCAGTTATTAGTCAAAACTTTGATGGGATTAAGGCTGAAGATGGTGTGATTTTTATCAATTTTAGAAATGATAGAATGCGTCAATTAGTTGCTTCTTTAACCCAAGAAAGCTTTAATGAATTTTCAAAAGAAGTACTTGTAAAAAATGCCATTACTATGAGTTTGTATGATGAGAGTTTTAAACTACCTGTGATGTTTGAAAAAGAAGAATTAAATAATACCTTAGCTTCTGTGATAGCTAATGCAAATTTAAGCCAACTTCACACAGCTGAAACAGAAAAATACGCTCATGTAACCTTTTTCTTTAATGGGGGAAAAGAAGAATTAGAGTGTAATGAAACAAGAGTTTTAATTCCAAGTCCTAAGGTAAAAACATACGATGAAAAACCTCAAATGAGCGCAAAAGAAGTAGCAGATGAGGTAATTAAGGGTATAGAAAATGGTATGGATTTTATCGTAGTAAATTTTGCAAATGGTGATATGGTAGGACATACGGGTGATTTTGAAGCTGCAATTAGTGCGGTTGAATGTGTGGATGAGTGTTTGGGTAGGGTTATTGCTAAAGCAAGAGAGTATGATTATGCTTTTATTATTACTTCAGATCATGGAAATTGTGAAGCAATGAGGGATGAAAATGAAAATATGCTCACTAATCACACAACCTTTGATGTTTTTGCCTTTGTAGAAGCTAAAGGAGTAGAAAAGCTTAAAAAAGGTATGGGGCTTAGTAATATAGCACCAAGTGTGCTTAAAATTTTAAACTTACCTATTCCAAAAGAAATGGATGAGGCTTTATTTTAATTTAAAGGAGAACAATGAAATTTAGTGGAAAAAATGTTTTAATAACAGGTGCAAGTAAAGGTATAGGTGCAGCAATAGCTAAAGAATTAGCAAGTTATGGTTTAAAAGTTTGGATTAATTATAGAAGCAAGCCTGAACTTGCTGATGCGTTAAAAGAAGAGATAGAAAAAAGTGGTGGCACTGCAGCTGTGATTAAATTTGATGCAAGTGTTGAAGAAGAATTTACAAGCGCTATTGCAACTATAGTAGAATGTGATGGTGAGCTTAGTTATTTAGTTAATAATGCAGGTATTACTAATGATAAATTAGCGCTTAGAATGAGTATGGATGATTTTTCTTCAGTGATTAATGCTAATTTAAATTCAAGCTTTTTAGGTTGTAGAGAGGCGTTAAAAACTATGAGTAAAAAGCGTTTTGGCGCGGTTGTAAATATTGCTTCTATAGTTGGAGAAATGGGAAATGCAGGTCAAACTAATTATAGTGCTAGTAAAGGCGGTATGATAGCATTAACAAAATCTTTTGCTAAAGAAGGTGCAGCAAGAAATATAAGATATAACTGCATTACCCCAGGTTTTATAAAAAGTGATATGACTGAAGTTTTAAGTGATGAAATAAAACAAAATTATATTAACAATATCCCTTTGAAACGTTTTGCAGATGCAAGCGAGGTAGCTCAAGCTGTGGCGTTTTTATTAAGCAATCATTCTTCTTATATTACAGGGGAAATTTTAAAAGTCAATGGTGGGCTTTATATGTAAGCAAGGTTTTAACCTTGCTTAGTTTTTATAGCCACTACTGCTATAGCAAAACCCCCATCATGTGCTACGCTTACACTTGCTGACTTGATTTTAAATTCTTGCGTGACTTTTTGAGAAAAACTAATATGTGGAGCATTTTTATTATCTTTAGAGATGATGATGTCAAAAAAAGAACATTCTTTAGAAATTCCAACCCCCAAAGCCTTGGAAGCAGCTTCTTTAATAGCCCAAAATCCGGCTAGAGTGTTGGTATTTTTTATATAACTTTGCTCTTGCTTGGATAAAAATTTATCCAAGAAAAGCGTTTTGTGTCTTTCATAAATTTTTTCTATGCGAGAGCATACGACTATGTCACAGCCTATCATTAAGATACTACAAAGTCAGTAAAATAAATATTTTTGATAAAACCATCGGTTAAAACCTCATTGATTTTACCAGTTAATTCATCTTTTAATCTTTCTTTACCCTTTGTGGTACTTACTTCTTCAAAGGTTTTTGAAGTTAAAGTTCTAATGATAATATCTCTAATAATAGCAACTTTTTTATCAAGTTCAGGGGTTAGGGTTTCGACATTTTGTTCAAGTTGAATGGTGCATTTTACATATCTTGATCCACCATCGCTTAATAAATTTAGTGTAAAAGGTGCTAAAGGATACATCACGCCAATATTTGCATAATCACTCCCTCTAGCTGCTACTGCATTTGTTTTTTTAGGAGCTTGTGCAACTTGTGCGCTTTCTTCAGCTTGCGGAGCAGGATTTTCTTCAGAACCACCACTAAACATTAAATAAGCAATCGCTCCTACGATTACAAGTAAAAATACAAATAAAAATACAACGATAATAATTACTAAAGTATTGCCACCTTTTTTCTTTGATTCGCCTTGTTCATCCATTATATCATCAGCCATATTTTTCCTTTTATAAAATTTAAAGTGTTATTGTATCAAAAATTATAATTTTTTTAAATTATGATTATTTAATCTTTTGTAAATGTCTATAAACACTAGGCTCTGAAATACTCAAAAGCTCAGCAACCTTAGGAATAACACCTTTTACATTAAATACGCCTTTTTCATATAAACTAGCTATCATTTTTTGCTTTTCTTTTGGTTTTAAACTTTTATTTTTAAAACTTTCTATATCCATACCTGAAATATCTTCAATGATTTCTTCTAGATCAAGTTTTATATATTCTTTATTTTCTTGTTCAGGACTTTCATAAGAATTATCATAAATATTTCCAAGATTTAAAATTTCATCAGAGATTTTTTTAAATGCTGAAGTATCATGATTAATGCAAAGCAAACCCTCAAGTTTTTCATCTTTTTTGATAAAAAAAGTAGAGCCTGACATTACTTGTGAGATTTTAGCCGAGGTTTTATAATGTGTTATATAATCACGCTCTAAATAGATTTTATTTTTAATCATTTCAATAGCAAAACCAGTTAGAGGTGAGTTTATAGTTCTTTTACTAATATGGTTATTAGCTATTTCTGCTATATTAGCTCCATCTTCGCTTACATCGTGCAAGACTATTTCATAATTTCTACCCAAGGCTTCTGCAAGAAATTTAACTAATTTAATATAATAAGTTCTTGTTTCCTTATCCATAAGCTCTCCTTTTTTTATTAATTTTGTAGTAAAAATATTTAAAATAAGAATGCTTATTCTTATTTTTTAACAATTTTAATACAAAATAAAAATAATTATGCTTAAAAAAAGATTATTTTTTTAAAAATAAGAATTTTATAATCATTTTTTAAATAATGATAATTTTTATCGTTTAATTTTATTTTAATAATATAGGGATATAATTTATCAAATAATAAAAATTATTATTTAAAAAGGAGACACAATGAAAAAACTAACAAATGATTTTGGAAATATCATAGCTGATAATCAAAATTCACTAAGTGCAGGTGCTAAAGGTCCGCTTTTAATGCAAGATTATATTTTACTTGAAAAACTTGCTCATCAAAATAGGGAAAGAATTCCAGAAAGAACAGTACATGCAAAAGGAAGTGGTGCTTATGGAGAACTTAAAATTACTAAAGATATTTCTCAATACACTAAAGCAAAAGTTTTACAGCTTGGAGAAAATACGCCTTTATTTATAAGATTTTCAACCGTTGCAGGTGAAGCAGGTGCTGCTGATGCTGAAAGAGATGTAAGAGGTTTTGCTATTAAATTTTATACTAAAGAAGGAAATTGGGATTTAGTAGGTAATAATACTCCGACATTTTTTATAAGAGATGCATATAAATTTCCTGATTTTATCCATACTCAAAAAAGAGATCCAAGAACTCATCTAAGAAGCAATAATGCTGCATGGGATTTTTGGAGCCTTTGTCCTGAAAGCTTACACCAAGTTACTATTTTAATGAGCGATAGGGGAATTCCTGCAAGTTATCGTCATATGCATGGTTTTGGAAGTCACACTTATAGTTTAATTAATGATAAAAATGAAAGATTTTGGGTGAAATTTCATTTTAAAACCAAGCAAGGTATTAAAAATTTAACTAATGAGGAAGCGGCAAATTTAATAGCAAATGATAGAGAAAGTCATCAAAGAGATTTATATGAAGCTATTGAAAAAGGAGATTTTCCAAAATGGACTTTCCAAATTCAAGTTTTAAAAGAAGATGAAGCAGAAAAATTAGGTTTTAATCCTTTTGATTTAACTAAAGTTTGGCCACATAGTATTGTGCCTTTAATAGAAGTAGGTGAATTAGTACTTAATAAAAATGTACAAAATTACTTTAATGAAGTAGAACAAGCTGCATTTAGCCCAAGTAATATCGTTCCTGGTATTGGTTTTAGTCCTGATAAAATGCTACAAGCTAGAATCTTTTCTTATCCTGATGCACACAGATATCGCATAGGGACAAATTATCATTTATTGCCAGTTAATCGTGCAAAAAGTGAAGTAAATACTTATAATGTAGCAGGGGCTATGAATTTTGACACTTATAAAAATGGTCTAGCTTATTATGAGCCAAATAGTTATGATGATAGCCCAAAAGAAGATAAAAGCTATCTTGAGCCTGACTTAGCACTTGAAGGTAGCGCGCAAAGATATGCTCCACTTGATGATGATTTTTACACCCAACCAAGAGCCTTGTTTGATATAATGAACCAAGATCAAAAAGAGCAATTATTTAAAAATATCGCTGCTTCTATGAGTGGAGTTGATGAAAAAATTATTGCTAGAGTATTAAGTCATTTTGAAAAAATTTCAAGTGAATATGCAAATGGCGTTAAAAAAGCTTTGAAAATGTAATTTTTACTTGCCACTTTAAAGTGGCAAACTAAAGATTATAAAAGGAAAAATATGTTTAGCAATGAAGAAGAAAAAAGAATTCAAGAACTTTGCACTATGGCTTTTGATTACGCAAGAAAAAATGATTTACAAAATTTAAAGATTATGATAGAAGCAGGTTTGAGTGTGAATTTAAAAAATCACAAAGGTGATAGTCTCTTAATGCTTGCAAGTTATCATAATGCTTATGAATGCGCTAAGTTTTTACTAGAAAATAATGCTAGGGTAGATGAGAAAAATGATAGAGGACAAACTCCATTAGCAGGGGTGTGTTTTAAAGGATATTTGCCCATGTGTAAGCTTTTGGTAGAACATGGAGCAAATATTGATGAAAACAACGGTCTTGGTATGACACCTTTTACTTTTGCACTAATGTTTGGGCATAGAGATATAGTAGAGTTTTTAGCAAAGCATTCTAAAAAAAGTTTTCTTAAAAAAATAGCTTTTGCTGTGTTGAAAATTTTTAAAAGAAAGAAAAGTTAAACTCTTTGAAAAAATAAAAATTATAAAATTATCCTTTTATTTGTAAATAGAAGGATAAATATGTCACAAAAAGCAGAGAAATTATGGGGTGGACGTTTTGATTTACCTACAAATAAATTAGTTGAAGAATACACTGCTTCATTATTAGTTGAGCCAAGACTTGCTCCTTTTGATATACAAGGAAGTATAATTCATTGTACTATGCTTGCAAAACAAGGTATTATAAAAGAAGATGAAGCAAAAACTATCATCAAGGGTTTAGAACAAGTTAGAGAAGAAATTCAAAATGGAACCTTTGTTTTTGATATAGCTGATGAGGATATTCATATGGCTGTAGAAAAAAGAATGACACAAATTGTAGGCCCAGTAGGTGGAAAGCTTCATACTGCAAGAAGTAGAAATGATCAAACTACGCTTGATTCAAAAATGCATATGAGAGCAGTTATAAAAGAAATTCTAAATCAAATTATTGCTTTGCAAGAAGAAATTATAAATCAAGCTCAAAAAAATATCAAAGCTGTTATGCCAGGCTATACACATTTACAAACTGGTCAACCGGTGCTTTTTTCACATTGGATTATGGCATATTTTTGGATGTTAAGTAGGGATTATTCTCGTTTTGAAGATTTATATAAAAGAATGGATGAGTGTCCTTTAGGAGCAGCTGCACTTGGTGGAACCACATTTAATATAGACAGACATTTTTGTGCCAAAGAACTAGGTTTTGCAAAACCAACAGAAAATAGCATTGATAGCGTTAGCGATAGAGATCATATGGTTGAATTTACTTCTGTGGCTGCAATGTGCTTTATGCACCTTAGTCGTTTTTGTGAAGAGCTTATACTTTTTTCAAGTCAAGATTTTAAATTTATAGAATTAAGTGATGATTTTTGCACAGGCTCAAGCATAATGCCTCAAAAGAAAAATCCTGATGTGGCTGAAAAAATGCGTGGTAAGACAGGCAGAATGTATGGCAATGTTATGGCAATGCTAACTATTATGAAAGGTATTCCACTAGCTTATAATACTGACATGAGTGAAGATAAGGCTCAAGTTTATGATTCTATGGATACTTTAATGGCAAGTTTAAAAATCATAACTCCTATGATAGAAAAAATGCAAGTAAATGCTAATAATACAAGAGCAGCTGCTGCAAAAGGTTTTTCAAATGCTACGGATATGGCTGATTATTTAGTAAGAAAAAATATACCATTTAGAGAAGCTCATAGTATAGTTGGTGGGGCTGTGAACTATTGTATTAAACATGGAAAAATGCTTGAAGAGCTTAGTATGGAAGAATTCCATCAATTTAATGAAAATATCCAAGAAGATATTTATAAAGCAATTGCTTTAGAAACTTGTATAGACGCAAGAGTATCTTATGGTGGTACAGGAACAAAAGTAGTATTAGAGCAAATTGAACATGCAAAAGAATTGTTAGATAAATGTAAAAAATAAACAATAAGGGCGAAGATTAGATGGATATTATTTTTATACTTCAACTTTTTATTATTTTTTCTATGATAGCCATAGGTGGTAGATATGGTGGTATAGGACTTGGGGTCGCAGGTGGACTTGGTATGTGTATTTTGGTTTTGGTCTTTGGTATGCAACCAGCTTCACTTCCTGTGAGTGTAGTGTTTATTATACTTGCTGTGATTACTTGTGTGAGTGTTTTACAAAGTGCAGGTGGGCTTGATTTACTAGTAAAAATAGCTGAAAAAGCATTAAAGAAAAAACCTCAAGCTATTGTTTTTATGGGTCCATTAATCACATCCACATTTACAATATTTTGTGGTACTACTTATGTAGCTTTTTCTGTTTATCCAGTGATTGCTGAAGTAGCTGCTCAAGCTAAAATTCGCCCTGAAAGACCACTTTCGGTTTCAGTTATAGCAGCAGGTATTGCAGTGGTGGCTTCTCCTATGAGTGCAGCCACTGCAGGTATGGTGGCTATTTTAGCTGTTAGTGGTGTAGGGCTTGTTCAAATATTAGCCGTGGTAATGCCAGCATTTTTAATTGGTGTTATATGTGCTTGTTTGAGTGTTTTTAAAAGAGGAAAAGAGCTTGAGCAAGATGAGGAATTTCAAAGAAGAGTAAGAGCAGGGGAATATCAGTTTTTAACTCAAGATAAACAAGAAGATAAACAAGAAGCAGATCCTAAAGTTAAAAGAGCTTTATTGATATTTGCTTTGGGGATTTTAACCATTATTTTCTTTGGGACTTTTACAAATTTATTGCCTCATTATGAGCTTGCAAATGGTAAAATAGAAAGACTTTCTACTCCAAATTTAATCCAAATGATTATGCTTGCAACAGCTTGTTTGATTATGCTTTTTGCTAAAGTTCCTGCTAATAAACTTGGTGAAGCTTCTGTATTTAAATCAGGACTTATAGGCGTTGTAGGGGTTTTTGGTATAGCTTGGATGACAGGAACATTTTTTGAAGCTTATAAGCCTTTATTTAGCGATTCTTTATCGCATATTGTAGAGGATTATCCGTATTTATTTGGTGTGGCTTTATTTGCCTTTTCTATGGTGATTTTTTCTCCAGCTGCAACAGTAGCAGCTTTGATGCCTTTGGGCGTGAGTTTGGGAATTCCTCCTCAAATTCTTATTGTGCTTTATCCTTGTGTGAGTGGAGATTTTATAGTCCCAGGTGCTAATCAAATAGCATGTGTGGCTTTTGATAGAACAGGCACAACAAAAATAGGTAAATTTGTGATCAATCACTCTTACTTAAGACCAGGTTTTGCTCTAATTATCGGCGCTGTTGTAAGTGCTTATTTTATATCACAAATAGTTTTTTAGTTATTAAAGGCTATTTTTAAGTTTTTGTAAATACCTATAGACGCTAGGTTCTGATATATTAAGCGACTTAGCAACTATAGGTATGCTTCCTTTAATGTTAAAAATTCCTTTTGAGTGAAGCTTTTTGATAATTTCATCTTTTTGCTCAGTGCTTAAGCTGTATCCTGAATTTAAATATTTTAAGTCTATGTTTTCGGCTAAAATATCTTCTATAGAATGACTAAGTGTTTCTATATTACTCACATTGTGTAAATTTACATTGTTTTGATTGTGAATATCTAATAAATCACTAAAATCATTGATTTTTTCAAGTTCTATGATTTTACTAATAGCATTTCTAAGCTCTGTGGTATCGTGATTTATACATAAAATTCCCACAATTTTATTTTGATTTTTTATAAAAAAAGTTGATCCAGTAACAATCTTAGACTTTCCAACCTTTGCCTTATAATCACATAAAAAGTCTTTATTTAAATACTCTTTTTCTTGTACAAGCTCACTTGCAAAAGAAGTTAGTGGAGAATTAATGGTTCTTCCGCTAATGTGGTTATTTGCAATGGCTGCTATATATGAACCCTCAGGTGAAATCACATGAAAAACGATTTCGTATTGATCTCCAAGCACCTGTCCTAAAAACTGAGTAAGTTTGATAAATAATTCTTTTTGTTGCTCATCCATGATCTAGACCTTTTTGTTGTTTTTTGTTATTTTACAAAATATTTTCATCAAAGTTGTTAATATTTACAACAATAAAAAAAATTATTATTATGATAAAAAAATATTGACAATTTATTATTATGATGATAATATTATATTATGATTTCATTTAAACATAAGGAGTATACATGGCAAATTATCCAAAGGCTATAGGACCATATTCAGCTTATAGAGAAGCTAATGGTTTGTTGTTTATTTCAGGACAACTTCCTATTAATCCAGAAAGTGGAAATATAGAAAGTGAAGATGTGAAAGAACAAACAAGACAATCATTATTAAATATTAAGGCTATATTGGAAGAAAATAATCTTTATTTTAACAATGTAGTTAAAACGACTTGCTTTTTAGCAAATATTGATGATTTTGTGGCTTTCAATGAGGTTTATTCTGAATTTTTCGCAGCTCCATATCCTGCAAGAAGTGCTTTTGCGGTAAAAGATCTTCCTAAGGGAGCAAAAGTGGAGATAGAGGTTATTGCTCATAAAGGATAGAGCATGTTGGGTTTATTTTTTGCAGGATGTTCTGTATTTTTACTTGTATTCATGCTCTATAAAAAAATCAACGCCCATATGGCGTTGCTTTTAAGTGGTTTATTCTTGCTAGCTTTAGCAGGAATTTTTGGACTTTCTCCTATTATTAGTGAAAAGCAATCTTTACATTTAGGTCTTTTTGATATTTTCCAAGTAGTAAATACTAAAATGTCAAGTACTCTAGCAGGTCTTGGACTTACTTTAATGTGTATAGCAGGATTTTCTGCTTATATGGATCATGTGGGTGCAAGCTATGCTTTATTTAAAGTATTTGAAAGACCTTTAAAGGCAGTAAAATCGCCTTATATTTTATTGCTAGTTTCATATTTTGTAATCCAGTTTTTAGTGCTTTTTATACCTTCACATGCAGGTTTAGCGCTTTTGCTTATGGTTACAATGTATCCTATTTTAGTGCGCTCAGGTGTTTCTAAACTTTCTGCACTTTCAATTATCGCTATTTGTCAATACATTGACCATGGTCCAGGCAGTGGCAATGTAATTTTAGCCGCAAAAACAGCTGAAATTGATCCTGCGGTGTATTTTGTGCATTATCAGCTTCCTACAACTGTGCCTATTATCATAGCAGTAGGTATTGCGATTTATTTTTGCTCAAAATATTTTGATAAAAAAGAAAATTTCACATTTAACCGTGATGATGTTGAAAAAGAATTAGCAGAACATGATGGCAAAAGTGAAGAGCTTAAAAAGCCACCTAGAATTTATGCGATTTTACCTATTATACCTTTAGTGTTAATTTTGGGCTTTAGTAGTGTTTTAGATAGCATTATGGTGTTAATGGGGCTTACTACTATGGAAGAAGTTAAAGCAGCTTCATCTACTGCTATTAAAATGAATGTGCCGGTTGCTATGATGATTTCAACCTTTATAGCAATTATTTTTGAAATCATTCGTTATAGAAGTTTGATTGATACTTTAAATTCTATCATGGTATTTTTCAAAGGTATGGGGCATTTGTTTGTAATCACAGTTTCTTTGATCGTTTGTGGTCAAGTTTTTGCAAGCGGACTTTTATCAGTTGGCTTTGTGGATACTTTAATAGGTTTTGCAAAAGATGCAGGTTTTGGAGTGCTTGCTATTATTATAGCAGTTTCTATTTTACTTGCTGTGTGTGCATTTTTAATGGGCTCAGGAAATGCAGCATTTTTCTCTTTTGCACCACTTATTCCAAATATAGCAAAATCTTTTGGCGTTGAAACCATAGCTATGATAGCACCTATTCAAATCATGACAGGTTTTGGCAGATGTGTTTCGCCTATTGCACCTGCTATTTTGGCGATTTCAGCTATGGCTAAAGTAAATCCATTACAAGTTGTAAAAAGAACAGCTATTCCTATGCTTGTAGCTGCTATTGTTAATGTGATTATGACTTATGTTTATTTGTAAAAAAGGACTTAAAATGAATAACAAAACTAAATTAATCCACCTAGGAAGAGGCGATCAAAACGCTGAAGTAAGATCAGTTAATCCAACCCTAATGCGTGCATCAACTATACTTTTTAAAGATCACGCAACTTGGCAAAAATACCGTGAGTTAAGAAAAACAGATCGTGTTTTAAGTTATGGTGCTAGAGGAACAGCAACAAATTTTGAACTTGAAAAACTAATTTGTGAGCTTGAAGGAGGCCATAGAGCACAACTTTTCCCAACAGGACTTGCAGCATTAGCTATGGTGCTTTTAAATTATGCTAGCAAAGATGCTCATTTTTTAATCACTGATGCTATTTATGGACCTGTTAGAACAATTTGTGATTTATTTTTAACTAAAATGGGTGTAGAAATTGACTTTTTAAAAGCTGATGCTTCTGATGTAGAAGAAAAAATCAAACCAAACACAAAATTAATCCTTTGTGAAAGCCCAGGTTCTATACTTTATGAAATCATAGATTTGCCAAAACTTTGTGAAATTGCGCATAAACATAACATACCAGTAGCGATTGATAATACTTATTCAAGTGGGTATTTTTTAAATCCGCTTGAGCTTGGAGTGGATATTTCAGTTATTGCAGCGACTAAGTACTTAAGTGGGCATTCAGATGTAACCATGGGTATAGTAGTGATTAATGAAAAAGAATGGAAAAATTTTGACAAATTACCAGAAGCTTTAGGATTTACTACAAGTCCTGATGATGCTTATTTAGTGCTTCGTGGTATGAGAACTTTAGATGTAAGAATGAAAGCTCATGAAAAAAGCGCAGATGAAGTAGTAGAGTTTTTACAAAGTAGAAAAGAAGTTAAAACAATTTTTTATCCAAAATTAAAAACTCATCCAAACCATGAAGTTTTTATGCGCGATCATAAAGGCGCTAATGGTATGGTAACGATTGAATTTGCAGATGGTATTTCAAAAGAACAAGCTATTAAGTTTGTAGATGATTTAGAATATTTTTCAATCGGTGCAAGCTGGGGTGGATATGAGAGTTTAGCTACTGTTACTACTCCACCAAGAACAGCAACAGATTGGAGTGCTAGAGGACCTTTTGTGAGATTTCATATAGGTCTTGAAGATAGTAAGGATTTGATTGCTGATTTAAAACAAGCATTTGAAAAAATAAATTTTAAAGGATAAAACATGGGTGTGAGTGTATTTGATATGAGGTTGCTTCAAGATTCTTGGAGCACCCCTGCAATGAGAGCTATTTTTAGTGAAGAAAATAGAATTCAAAAATGGCTTGATGTAGAAGCTGCCCTAGCAAAAGCTCAAGCAAAACTTGGCATTATCCCTAATGAAGCAGCTATAGAAATAGCTAAAAAAGCACATTATAAATTTATGGATATGGATTTTATTTTTGCTGAGTTTAAAAAAACTAAACACCCTTTAGTGCCTACTGTGCGTGGTTTAGAAAAAGCTTGTGAAAATGGTCTTGGTGAATATGTACATTTTGGTGTAACAACGCAAGATATCATTGACACAGGCTTAGTTTTACAATTTAAAGAAGCTATGACTTTAATCAAGCAAGATTTAAAAGATATAGCTAAAAATTTAGCAAAAATCGCAAAAGAGCATAAAAATACTGCGATGATGGGAAGAACCTTAGCTTTACAAGCTTTACCTATAACTTTTGGACACAAAGTTGCAATTTGGCTTAGTGAGCTTAATCGCCACTATGAAAGAATTATTGAACTTGAAAAAAGATTATATGTAGGATTAATCGTAGGTGCAGTGGGAACTAAAGCAAGCTTAAGTGACAAGGCTAATGAAGTAGAAAAACTTACTTTAGAAAGCTTAGGTTTAGAAGTTCCTGATATCTCATGGCAACCAGCAAGAGATCGTTTCATTGAGCTTGGTTATGTTTTAGGTAATATCAATGCAACCTTTAACAAAATCGCACATCAGCTTTTAATCTTAGCTCATAATGAAATCGATGAAATTGCTGAGCCTTTTGGAAAAGGTCAAGTGGGAAGCTCTACTATGCCTCATAAAAGAAATCCTGCAGTAAGTGAAAACGCAGTGACTGTAAGTAATGCCCTAAGAGCTAATATTGCAATTTTAAGCGATATAGAAAGACATGAGCATGAAAGAGATGGTCAAGTTTGGAAAATGGAATGGAAGCTTTTGCCAGAAGCGTTTTTAATGCTTTCAGTGGTATTAGCAAATATGAAATTTGTCTTTGATGATTTAGAAGTTAAAAAAGACAAAATGTTAAAAAATCTTGATACGCTTAATGGCTTTGTATTGGCAGAACGCGTGATGTTTGCTTTGAGTGATCATTATGGTAAGCAACATGCACATGAAATTGTTTATGAAAATGCTATGAGAGGCATAGAAAATCATAAAACTTTCAAAGAAGTTTTACTTGAAGATGAGCGTGTAAATAAGGTTTTAAGTGAAAAAGATATTGATGTTTTAATGGATGCTACAACTTATGTAGGTTATGCACCAAAATTAGTTGATGAGTTCTTAGAAAAAATCGCTAATGCACCAATTCTAAAGTAGGAAAAAATGTATTTAAGTGAAAAACTAGCCGAATTTATCGTAAATTTAGACTATGAAGCTATCCCTAGTGAAGTAAAGCAAAGAGCAAAAGAGCTTATGCTTGATGCACTAGGAACAGCCCTAGCTGCTAAAAATGAAGCTTGTGTTTTAAATGCAACTAAGGCTTTTGAAGCTTTAAGCGTAAATCCTTGTGAAAAAATTTGGAGTGAAGATAAAAAGCTTGATGTAATTTATGCTGCGATGGTAAATGCCATTGCAGCGCATGCCCTTGATTTTGATGATACTCATACTGAAGCTATTTTGCACGCTAGTGCTATTTTAACTCCGCTTTGTTTAACTTATGGATTTAGCGTAAGTAAAAATGGAAAAAAAGTTTTAAAAGCTTTTATAGTTGGTTGGGAAATTGCTGCTAGAGTGGGTATAGCAAGCAAAGGAAGTTTCCATAAACGCGGCTTTCATACTACAGCTATAGCAGGAATTTTTGGTAGTGTAGCTGCAAGTTGTGTTTTACTTGATTTAAACAAAGAACAAATCATCAATGCTCTAGGTTTAGCAGGAAGTTTTGCAAGTGGGGTAAATGAGTTTTTATCTAATGGTTCTAATTCTAAAGTTTTACACATAGCTAATGCTTTGAAAAATGGAATTTTAGTAGCAAATTTCGCAAAAGCTAATATGAGTGGCCCTTTGAGTATATTTGAAGGAAGGGATAATATCTTTAGAACTTTTGGTTTAGAAGATGAGTGTGATAAAAATGAACTTTGTAAGGGCTTGAATGAAATTTGGCAAGTAATGCAAGTTTCGTTAAAACCTTATCCAAGCTGTCATTTTGCGCATGGGCTTATTGATTGTGCTATGAGTTTAAGAAATGATGGCTTAAAAGCACAAGATATCAAAAGTTTGCATTGTTTTGTAGATGAGGTGCCAATTTCATTTATCTGTGATCCAATAGAAGCAAAATACACTCCACAAAGTGCTTATGCTGCCAAATTTTCCATGCCTTTTTTAATGGCTTTGGCATTTTTTGATGGCAAGATCACTTTAAAATCTTATGAAAATTTAAATAGAGCTGAACTAATAGAATTTGCTAAAAAAATTAGCTATGAAAAGAAAAAATCTAGCGGTTTCCCTAAATACTTTCCAGGACATTTAGAAGCTGTTTTAAATGATGGAAGAGTAATTAAAAAAGATGTACTGATTAATAAAGGAAATTTTGATAATCCTTTAAGTTTTGATGAATTAAAAGATAAATTTCTTTCTAATGCTAGCATAGCACTTTCTTTAGAAAAGGCTGAGGAATTAGTCAAAAAGCTTCAAAATTTAGAAAATCTAAATGATTTTGATTTCTAGCAATCTCATTTTTTTGAGATTGCTTATTATTTTAAAAAAGAAATAATTTAATTTTTTATATAATGTTTTATCTTAGTTTTTGTAAGGAAAAACATGACTTTAGATACATTAAAAGATAATGAAGAAGCTATTATAGTAGGCTTTGAAGCAGATAAACAACTCCAAGCAAGACTTTTTAGTTTTGGTTTTGCAAAAAACAAAAAAGTTAAAAAAATTCGCTCTTCTATTGCAAATTCTACTATTATGGTAGAACTTGATACAACTTGCGTGATTTTACGCTCAAGTGAAGCAAAAATAATACAAATTTCAAAAGAGTTTTAATGAAAGAAATCATCGTTGCTTTAGTAGGTCAGCCAAATGTTGGTAAAAGTTTATTAATTAATGCACTTTGTAAAGCTAATATGAAAGTTGGTAATTTTAGCGGTGTTACGGTTGAAAAGGCTGAGGCTAGATTAATTTATAAAAATTATGAGTTTAAATTTATAGATTTACCAGGAACTTATGCATTAGATGGTTATAGCGAAGAAGAAAAAATTACAAAAGATTTTTTAAAAAAGGGTAAATTTGATCTTGTAGTAAATGTGCTTGATTCTACAAATTTGGAGCGTAATTTGATTTTGAGTGCATCTTTAATAGAAGCTAAAATTAAAATGATTATGGCTTTAAATATGCAAGATGAAGCTAAAAATGAAGGTTTTAGTATAGATTTTAAAATTTTATCCCAACTTCTAAATACACCTTGTCTTGGCGTGTGCGCTAAAACCAAAGAAAATCTAAATACACTTTTGGATTTAATCATTTCAACTCATGAAGCTAAATTTGAAGCCAAAGAGTGTGTTTATAGTGATATCATAGAAGAAGAACTTACAAAAATAAGTGAATTTTTAAATCAAAATGAAATTACTTATTTAGATTTTTCTACAAAAGATTTAGCACTTGCTTTACTTAAAAATGAAGCTAATATAGTCATTTCGCACGCTTTGAGAAAAATACTTGATGAAGCTTTAGAAAAAATTTATATGGCATATCATAGCAAAGATATGGAAAGTATTTTTAAAGAAGAGCTGATTGCTTTTGCAAATGGTATATGTGCTAAAGTTTTAAGTAAGGGTGTTAAGTATAAAAATCATACCAAAGAAATAGATTCTATTTTAATTAATAAATTTTTAGGAATTCCTATATTTTTGTTTTTTATGTGGGCTTTATTTCAACTAACCTTTACTTTAGGTCAAATCCCTATGGATTATATAGAAATGTTTTTTGCTAATTTAGGTGATATGGTAAAAAATAATATTAGCAATGAATTTATCGCTTCAGCCTTAGCTGATGGTGTTTTAGGTGGGGTTGGTGCGGTTATAACTTTTTTACCAAATATTATGATTTTATTTTTTGGTATAGCCTTACTTGAAACAACTGGATATATGGCTAGGGTTGCATTTTTATTAGATGGAATTTTATACAAATTTGGCTTACATGGTAAAAGTTTCATCCCTTTAATCACGGGTTTTGGTTGCTCAGTACCTGCATTTATGGCTACAAGAACTTTAAAAAATAAAAAAGATAGATTATTAACTCTTTTTATTATTAATTTTATGAGTTGCGGTGCAAGACTTCCTGTATATGTGCTTTTTGTTGGAGTGTTTTTTTCCGCTGATGTAGCGGGAAATTATCTTTTTGGAATTTATCTTTTGGGTGCGTTTTTGGGTTTGATTGCAGCTAAAATTTTAAGAATGAGTGCTTTTAGAGGACAAGATGAACCCTTTGTAATGGAAATGCCAAAATATAGAATGCCAAATTGGAATTTGGTATGGTTTATGGTGTTTAACAAAGCCAAAATGTATTTAAAAAAAGCAGGAACATTTATTTTGATAGCTTCTTTGCTTATTTGGTTTGCGAGTAATTTTCCTGCACAAGAAAATAATACTCAAGATGCTTTAACTCAAGAGCTTCAGATAGAAAATAGTTATCTTGGGCAATTTGGTAAAGCAATAGAGCCCATTTTTGCGCCACTTGGCTTTGATTGGAAACTTAGTGTATCTTTGGTAAGTGGTTTAGCTGCTAAAGAAGTGATGATTTCTACTATGGGTGTGCTTTATTCTTTAGGTGATGAAGTTGATGAAACAAGTTTAAATTTACAAGAAGCTATAAAAGAAAACATCCCTTTTAATACAGCAGTAGCTTTTATACTTTTTGTTATGATTTATAATCCTTGTTTTGCAGCAACTATAGTTTTTGCCAAAGAAGCAGGAAATAAAAAGTATGCATGGTATCTTTTTATATTTACATCTTTATGTGCGTATTTGGTTGCTTTTTTTGGGATTAATATTGCCAAATTGATAATTTAATCATCTTTATGATGATTAAATTTCCATTTTTTGCTCTAAAGAGTGTTGCCAAAAGGCTGTTTCAAGCCTTATGGTAGTATAAAAAATTTCGTTTAATTTTTTAAATTTTTCTTCACTAATGCTATTTGCATAAGAATTAAAAAAGTCTTTAAATTCTTTGATTTCATCTTGAAATTCTTTACCCGCATAGGTTAAAATCCACTCTTTGTAAGGATGATTTTCTAAGCTTTGTTTATTAAGTCCTTTATAAATTTCTTCTCCTATATATGCATAGCCTATAGCACAAGCACTCAAAGCACATAGCATATCTAAATAATCTCCATTTTGTCCCACGCTTAGTAAGTATCTTGTATAGGCAATATTAGCTAAACTTTCATCTTTATAATTTAGTTTTTCTACATCAATACCTAGCTTTAAAATACTTCTATGAAGTTCTAATTCTCCTTCTAAAGTGTAGTTTTGATTTTTAATAGCAAATTGAATTTCTTTAGCATTATTTGCATTTAAAGCAAGCAAAGCATAACATTTTGCATAATTATTTAAAAAGATATAATCTTGTTTAAGATAAAACAAAAATACATCTTTTTCTAAAGTGCCATTTTGAAGTTTTTTTACAAATTCGTGATGGATGTATTGCTCCCAAGTTTTTTTATTTTCTTTTATAAGTCTATCCAAAAGCATTAATTTCCTTTGTTAAAAATTAAGCTTTTATTTAAACACAGATAATTAAATTTTTCGTAATAATCTTTAATTTTTAACTTTTTAAACAAGAAATTTATTTTTTTATTGTAAAATGTGGTTTAATTTTTTAAACTAGGAGATAAAAATGGCAATTTTTGATGATGTAAAAAAAGTAGTTGTTGAGCAACTTAGTGTTGATGAAGATGCAGTTAAAATGGAATCTAAAATTATTGAAGATTTAGGTGCAGATTCTTTAGATGTTGTTGAATTAGTTATGGCTTTAGAAGAAAAATTTGATGTAGAAATTCCAGACAGTGATGCTGAAAAACTAGTAAAAATCGAAGATGTTGTTAATTATATAGAAAATCTTCAAAAATAATTTTAATTTTTAATAAGGAGTGCGGTTTGAAACGCGTTGTAGTAACAGGTATAGGAATGATCAATGCCCTTGGCTTAGACAAAGATAGCTCATTTAAAGCAATTTGTGATGGCAAAAGCGGTGTTGATAAAATCACTCTTTTTGATACCACTGATTTTCCAGTGCAAATTGCTGCTGAAGTAAAAAATTTTGACCCTTTAAGTGTTTGTGATGCTAAAGAGGTTAAAAAAATAGATCGTTTTATACAACTTGGTATTAAAGCGGCAAGAGAAGCTATGGAAGATGCTAAATTTGATGAAACTTTAAACAAAGAAGAATTTGGTGTAGTTTCAGCAGCTGGTATAGGTGGTTTACCAAATATAGAAAAAAATTCCGTTACTTGCGCACAGCGTGGACCACGTAAAATTACTCCTTTTTTCATACCATCAGCTTTGGTTAATATGCTTGGTGGGATTATTTCAATCGAGCATGGATTGCAAGGACCAAATATCTCATGCGTGACTGCTTGTGCAGCGGGAACTCATGCTATAGGCGAAGCTTATAAAAGCATAGCTTTAGGCAATGCAGATAAAATGCTTGTAGTAGGCGCTGAAGCAGCTATTTGTGCTGTGGGCATAGGTGGCTTTGCTGCTATGAAAGCTCTTTCTACTAGAAATGATGATCCAGCTAAGGCTTCAAGACCATTTGATAAAGAAAGAGATGGTTTTGTAATGGGTGAGGGTGCTGGTGCTTTAGTGTTTGAAGAGTATGAGGCTGCTAAAAAGCGTGGAGCTAAAATTTATGCTGAGTTAGTAGGTTTTGGCGAAAGTGCGGACGCACATCATATTACTTCGCCTACTTTAGAAGGGCCATTGCGTGCTATGAAAAAAGCTTTAAAAATGGCAGGAAATCCAAAGGTAGATTATATTAATGCGCACGGAACTTCTACCCCGGTAAATGATAAAAATGAAACAGCAGCTATTAAAGAACTTTTCAAAGATCAAATTCCTTTAGTTAGTTCTACAAAAGGTCAAACAGGCCATTGCTTAGGTGCTGCTGGTGCTATTGAAGCTGTTATTTCTTTAATGGCACTTGATCAAGGTATATTACCGCCAACTATCAATCAAATCGTAGCAGATGAAAACTGTGATCTTGACTATATACCAAATACTGCAAGAAAAAGCGAAGTTAATGTTGTAATGAGCAATTCTTTTGGTTTTGGTGGAACAAATGGTTGTGTGATTTTCAAAAAAGTAGATTAATATGGCTTCTTATTTAGATTTTGAAAAAAATATTCAGCAAATTGACGAGGATTTAGCAAATGCTAAAATCAAAGGCGATGATGAAGCAGTAAAAATTTTAGAAAAAAACCTTGAAAAAGAAACTCAAAAAGTTTATAAAAATTTAAGCGATTACCAACGCTTGCAGCTTGCAAGACATCCTGATCGTCCTTATGCACTTGATTATATTCAAGCTATATTATGTGATGCTTATGAAATTCATGGCGATCGTGCTTTTAGAGATGATCCTGCTATTGTGTGTTATGCAGGATATATAGGTGGTAAAAAAGTTATTGTTATAGGTGAGCAAAAAGGTAGAGGTACTAAAGATAAGCTTCATAGAAATTTTGGTATGCCTCATCCTGAAGGTTATAGAAAAGCTCTAAGAGTGGCAAAAATGGCTGAAAAATTTGACATACCGGTGTTATTTTTAGTAGATACCCCGGGTGCTTACCCAGGAGTGGGTGCTGAAGAGCGTGGTCAAAGTGAAGCTATAGCTAGAAATTTATATGAATTAAGTGCTCTTAAAACAATCACTATAGCAGTAGTTATAGGTGAAGGTGGAAGTGGTGGTGCTTTAGCCATAGGAGTAGCTGATAAACTTGCTATGATGAAAAATTCAGTTTTTTCTGTGATTTCACCTGAGGGTTGTGCTGCTATTTTATGGAATGATCCATCAAAAAGTGAAGCTGCTACTAAAGCCATGAAAGTAACTGCTGATGATTTAAAAACTCAAGGTTTGATTGATGATGTTATCGAAGAGCCAATGAGTGGAGCTCATAGAGATAAAGAAAACGCGATTAAAAATTTAAGCGATTATGTCTTAAAAGCTATAGAAGAATTAGAACAATACGATAAACGCGAATTAGCTGCATTAAGAATGCAAAAAATCTTTAAATTTGGAGCTTTTTCTGAATAATTTGCATTTTTATGCAAATTTCAACTTTTTTTAAAAAAACTATTGTATAATTACAACTTCAATTCAGTGGTTGGATAGCTCAGTCGGTAGAGCAGCAGACTGAAAATCTGCGTGTCGGCAGTTCGATTCTGCCTCTAACCACCATTTCATTTTCTATTATAAAAATCATCTAATTCTTGAAGTTCATTTTCGTTAAATCCTGCTTGAATTCTAGCTGTTTTGTTATATACTTTTCCTAAAAGATTAAATTCTTTATATTTGGCGCAAAGATCAAGATAACTATCATTTTCATTTTTTGCATAATTCCACCAAAAATCCCCTTTGTTTACATGTTTAATTTCATCATTTAGTATAATGGTAAAAATTTCACTAAATAAACTTTTTATAGGATGATTAGTTGTGTTTAATTTTTCTAAAACAAAAGGATTAGCATCAAGTCCTTTTGCTTCAAGTCCTCTATGCACTATGCCCATTCTATGAGCAAGATTATCTTTGGTTAAAAACAAGGCTTTTTCAAGATTATCATGCGCATAGAAATCTCCATATTTAAAACCAAGCTCATTTAAAGTTTTTTCTAAAAGTAAAAAATGCTTAATTTCCTCATCAGCTACCTCAAGCCAATCTTGATAAAATTTCAATGGCAAGTTTTTAAATCTATAACTAGCATCTAAAGCCAAATTTATAGCACTATATTCTATATGGGCGACTGAATGTAAGATTTTAGCTAAAGATAAAATGCTATTTGCTTCTTTTGGGCGCCTTATTTTCATAGGATGAAGGATTTTAACTTGTGAGTTTTCACAAATAATCGCTTTATGGGAATGATTAAAATCATACAAATTAGCTTTAAAATTTTCATAAAATTCATTAAATAATTCAATCTTTTTAAAAATATCTTTGTGATATAAAATTTTTTCTAATTCCTCAAAGAAATTTCTTTTCATTTTTAAACCTTGTTAAATATTATATAAGATAAAAAAGTATAATATAAAAATTTTGAAAATTTAAATAAGGTTTGCTAAAAATATGTTTAATGTCATACATGCTCTTTTTTTTAGAGAGTTAAAGACAAGATTTGGTATTAATAAATATTTGGGCTATTTTTGGGTAATCGGAGAGCCTATGATGGTGGTTTTGGTAATCACTTCTATTATAACAGCTATAAGAGAATTTCATCATCAAATCATGCCTGAAGGTGTTTCTATCTTTTTATTTTTAGCAGTAGGAATTATACCTTTTTTTATGTTTAGAAGTATTATTACTCAGCTTTTAAATGGTATAGGTGCAAATCTAGCTCTTTTTGCTTATAAACCTATTCGCCCTATACATGTTTTTATTGCTAGAACCATGCTTGAATTTTGCATTTATTTTACTATTTTTATTTGTGTAATGTTTTTAGCAGGTTGGTTTTTGCATATGCAAGTTATACCTAAGCATTTTTTGGAAGTGATGTTTTCGCTTTTTTTGCTTGTGGTATTTGGCTTTGCTATGGGAATGTGTTTTGCTATAGCAGGGCATTTTGCAGAGCCTTTAAAAATGGCTTTAAATTATTTAAATATAGTTTTATACTGGACAGCCTTGGTGGTATTTCCTATATGGATAGTTCCAAAACCTATTTTGGATATTTTATATTATAATCCACTTTTGCATATCATGGAGCTTTTAAAATATAATTTTTTTCAAAATTATCCATTGCTTGATGATTATAATTATTATTACCCTATTGCATGTTTAAGTGTGGTTTTGTTTTTGGGATTGTTTTTTTATTATTTTACTAGAGAAAAGTTGATAGCGGTGCGATGATAAAATTAGTTAATTTAACCAAATCTTTTCCTTTGCGTAATGGTGGAAGACATTATGTTTTTAAAAACTTAAGTTTTGAATTTCCTGAAAATTGCAGTATAGGTTTAATGGGGCGTAATGGTGCTGGAAAATCAACCTTAATGAAACTTTTAAGTGGTTCCTTGCTTCCTGATAGAGGTAAGATTATAACCAATAAAAAACTATCTTGGCCTTTAGGTTTGGCAGGTGCTTTTCAACACAGACTTTCAGCAAGGGACAATGCGCGCTTTGTGGCTAGAGTATATGGTTATAAAGGAAAGGCATTAGAAGAAAAGATTAAATTTGTTGAAGATTTTGCTGAGCTTGGTAAATTTTTTGATGAGCCTATGAATACTTACTCAGCAGGCATGAGTGCTAGGATATCTTTTGGCTTAAGTATGGCATTTGATTTTGATTATTATTTGATTGATGAAGCAGGTGCCGTGGGAGATCCTAAATTTAGAGAAAAAAGCTCTAAAATCTATAAAGAAAAATTAAGTCAGTCAAAAGTTATCATGGTTTCGCATAATGTAGCTGAAATTAAACAATGGTGTGATAAAATTATATTTATGCAAGATGGACAAGCTACTATATATGATGATGTAGATGAGGGTATAGCGGTGTATCAAGGAAAAATAAATGCAAAATGATTTATTAAAAAAGTTTAAAAATTTAAAGATACTTAACTCTTTCAAAATAGTGTTGATTTTGACGGCATTTGTTGTATTTTATTATGTTTTTATAGCAGCAAATCGTTATGTGAGTGAAAGTGTTTTAAGTGTGAAATCAACCACAGGAGATAGCGGAGCTATTACTGGAATTGCCGCACTTTTAACTAATAATTCTTTTTCAAGCGAGGATATAACTTTCTTAAAATCTTATATTCATTCTTTAGATATGTTAAATATCTTAGAAGAAAAAATCCAAATTCGTGAGTTATATCAAAAACAAAAACTTGATTTTTTTTACAGTATTTCTTCATCAGCTAATCAAGAAGAGTTTTTAAAGTATTATCAAAATCGTGTTAAGATCATTCAAGAAAACTCAGCCAATGGGCTTTTGCGTGTAGAAGTTGAAGGTTTTGACCCACAAAGTGCGCATTTAATAGCTTCAACTATAGTTAAAGAAAGTGAAAAATTTATCAATGAAATTTCACATAAAGCCGCAAGAGATCAAATGCAATTTGCCGAAGAAGAGCTTTTGCAATTTAAAAAAAGATATCAAAAGGCTAAAGATGAACTTTTAGCTTTTCAAAACAAATACGGAGTATTTGATCCACTCAAACAAGCAGAAGGCACTCTAAAACTCATAGCTGAACTTGAATCAAAAATAGCAGCTAAAGAAGCTGAGCTTTTAATGATGCAAAGTTATATTAATGATAATGCGCCGCAAATTGTTACAATAAAAAGTGAAATCACAGCTTTAAAAAAGCAACTTCAAAAAGAAAAATCTAAAGTTTCATCTCCAAAATCTTCTCAAAAACTTAATGATCTTGCAGCTAAATTTCAAGATCTAACTATAGAAGCAGGTTTTGCAGAAAGCGCTTATACAGCTGCATTAAAAGCTTATGAGAGTGCTAGGATAGAAGCTTTAAGAAAGATAAAACAAGTGGTTATAGTGCAAAGCCCAAGTTTACCTCAAAGTGCTAAATACCCAGAAGCTTTGTATAATATACTCACGGCTTTTATGATTTTATCTTTGATTTATGGAATTGTTAAATTTATTAAAATGATTATAGAGGAGCATAGATACTAATGAAAAAGATATTTTTATTTTTACTTTTACCTTTGTTTTTATTTTCTGCGGTAGATGTTTCTCAAATTGCGAAAATTCAAAATCAGCCATTAACTCCATCTTTAGAGCCACAAATTATAAATTATGATAACAACCAAAGTGATTTTAATCAAACTCAAGCTCCGATAACTAAAGTTTTTGGTGCGCATTTGTTTAATGGTAATTTCACTAAATTTACCCAGCATGTTTACAATCCTGATTATAAACTAGCAGTAGGCGATAGGATTAATGTAAAAATTTGGGGTGCGGTAGAGTTTATACAAACTTTAACAGTAGATTCTCAAGGAAATATTTTCATACCAAAAGTAGGTGCTATTAATCTTTTGGGTGTGAAAAATAGTGCTTTGGTGCAAGTTATTACAAAAGCTATTAATAAAATCTATAAAAGCAATGTCTATGTATATGCGGACATGGATATTTATCAAAATGTATCGGTATTTGTTGCAGGGAATGTAAATCAACCAGGCCTTTATCAAGGACTAAGTTCAGATTCTATCATACAGTATTTAGATAAGGCAAGTGGAATTAATTTAGAATATGGTAGCTTTAGAGATATTCAAATTTTAAGAGATAATAAAGTCATTAAAAAGATAGATTTATATGACTTTTTACTTAAAGGTCAACTTGATCTTTTTCCTTTTAGAATGGGCGATGTGATCTTAGTGGGTAGTGTGCAAAAGTATGTTTTTGTAGAAGGAGATGTGCAAAAACCTTTTAGATTTGAGTTAAGTAATGATATTTTAAATTTAGAAGATATAGCCAAAGTTGCAGGAGCTAAGCCTATAGTAACTAATGCAGTGGTAAAAAGCTATAGAGATGATCATAAATTACACGTAGATGCGTATAGTAAAAAGCAGTTTTTAGGTGTGAAGTTATACAATGGTGATGAGATAGAATTTAGACCTGATTATACTGCGCAAAATATTAGCATTAGCATAGAAGGTGAGCATAGTGGTTTGCACTCAGTGGTGATAAAAAAAGGCACAACTTTAGCTGAACTTGCTAAAATGATTACAGTTAATGATCAATCAAACATCAATGCCTTGCAAGTTTTTAGAAAAAGCGTAGCAGCTACTCAAAAACAACTTATAGAAGCTCAACTTAAAGAGCTTGAAACATTAGCTCTAACAAGCTCTTCAGTTAATGCTGAGCAAGCTAGCATTAGAGCTACTCAAGCTAAGACGATTTTAGAATTTATTGCACGTGCAAAGCAAGCTCAGCCAAAAGGACAAATCGTTATAGATAATGTCAAAGCGTATAATTCTATAGTATTAGAAGAAGGCGATGTGGTGAATGTACCTAGTAAAAATAATCTTGTTTTAGTTCAAGGTGAAGTTTCTATACCGGGTGCATTTGTGTATATGGATAAAGAAAAATTAAGATATTATATCAACCTAGCAGGTGGTTTTAGCGATAGAGCAGATATATCAAGAGTTTTGGTAATCAATGCTAATGGCAAAGCAACTAAATACAGCGGTAGAAGCTCAGCAGATATCAAAGCAGGAGATTCTATTTTAGTTTTACCAAAAGTAGATAGTCAAAATTTACAAATCTTTAGCATGTTAACACAAATTTTATATCAAATAGCTATTGCAACTAATGTAGTGTTAAATATATAGGAATTTAGATGAGCCAAATGGATGCGATTAAAATAGCCAAAGAAGTTTTTGAGATAGAATCAAAAACGATTTTAGATTTATGTGATAATTTAGATGAAGATTTTAATAAAGCCATTGAGCTGATTTTATCTATCAAAGGCAGATGTGTAGTAAGTGGTATGGGTAAGTCAGGCCATATAGGAGCTAAGATAGCTGCAACCTTGGCTAGCACAGGCACTCCGAGTTTTTTTATGCATCCCGGTGAAGCATTGCATGGAGATCTTGGTATGCTCACAAGTGAGGATGTGCTTTTAGCTATTTCAAATTCAGGAGAAACTGAAGAGGTTTTAAAACTCATACCAGTGATTAAAAAAAGAAAAATTCCTTTAATTGTCATGGCGGGCAATCAAAACTCTACCCTAGCTAAACAAGCAGATATTTTTATAAACATAGCAGTAAAAAAAGAAGCTTGCCCGCTTCAATTAGCTCCAACTTCTTCTACCACGGCTACTTTAGCCATGGGTGATGCTATAGCAGTAGCTTTGATGAGAGCAAGGAATTTTAGACCTGATGATTTTGCTTTGTTTCATCCAGGGGGAAGCTTGGGTAGAAAGCTTTTAACTAGAGTAGGCGATTTGATGGTGTCAAATAATCTACCTATAGTAAGTCCTGAGAGTGAGTTTAATGAGTTGGTTGATGTGATGACTAGTGGTAAGTTAGGACTTTGTATAGTACTTGAAAATGAAAAACTAGTTGGGATCATCACAGATGGGGATTTAAGAAGAGCTTTAAGGGCAAATGATAAGCCAAGATTTGATTTTAAAGCTAAAGAAATCATGAGTGAAAAACCTAAAACTATAGAAGTAAGTGCTATGGCAAGTGAAGCAGAAGAGCTTATGCTAAAACATAAAATTAAAGAAATAGTTGTTACTCAAGATGAAAAAATAGTAGGTATCATACAACTTTATGCGATAGGTAATGTGTAAATAATTTTATAAGGAGTTGTAACGAAGGGTATAATTTTAGCAGGTGGGAGTGGAACTAGACTTTATCCTATAACAAAAGGGATTAGTAAACAATTGTTGCCAATCTATGATAAACCTATGGTTTATTATCCATTATCGGTTTTGATGCTATCTGGAATTAAAGAAATTTTAATTATATCTACACCTAAAGATTTGTCAAGATTTCAAGAATTATTAGGAGATGGGAGTGAATTGGGGATTGCATTGTATTATAAGGAGCAACCAAGTCCTGATGGCTTGGCGCAAGCTTTTTTGTTAGGTGAAGAATTTATAGGTAGTGATGATGTTTGCTTGATATTGGGTGATAATATCTTCTATGGTCATAGCTTAGTACAACTTACGCAAAATGCCATTAAGAATGCTAAAGAGAAATTAGAAGCTACGGTTTTTGGATATTATGTGAATGATCCTGAGCGTTATGGTGTGGTTGAGTTTGATCAACAAAATAAGGCAATTAGTATAGAAGAAAAGCCTATAATTCCAAAAAGTAATTATGCGGTTACAGGGTTATATTTTTATCCTAATGATGTTGTATCAAAAGCAAAGCTAGTAAAACCATCAAGCAGGGGTGAATTAGAGATTACTTCTTTAAACCAAATATATCTTCAAGAAGATAGATTAAATGTTGAGTTAATGGGTAGGGGATTTGCATGGCTTGATACTGGAACACATGAATCTTTAATCCAAGCAAGTCTTTTTATCCAAACTATAGAAGAGAGACAATCTTTAAAAATAGCTTGTATTGAAGAAATAGCATATGAAATGGGCTATATTGATGCTGAGAAATTATTAAAACTTGCTAAAACACTG
Organism: Campylobacter sp. FU_497; assembly: GCF_025772425.1. Classification (NCBI taxonomy): domain Bacteria; kingdom Pseudomonadati; phylum Campylobacterota; class Epsilonproteobacteria; order Campylobacterales; family Campylobacteraceae; genus Campylobacter; species Campylobacter sp. FU_497. The sequence goes on from NZ_JAKMSC010000003.1 coordinate 118,717, forward strand.
GAGAAAAACCAATACGGTCAATATTTAATTCAAAAACTTAATAAGGGTAAAATATGAAATTAATTAAAACTGAAATTCCTGAAGTTGTAATAATTGAGCCAAAAATATTTTCAGATGATAGAGGATATTTTTGTGAAACATATAGAGATGATATTTTAGAGAATTTTTTAGGTTTTAAGATTTGGTTTTGTCAAGACAATGAAAGTAAATCTCAAAAAGGTGTTTTAAGAGGATTGCATTACCAATTACCGCCTTTTGCTCAAAGCAAACTTGTTAGAGTGATTAAAGGTAGGGTTTTGGATGTAGCTGTTGATATAAGATTAAATAGTCCGACATTTGGAAGATACATTCAAGTGGAATTAAGTGAATATAACAAAAAACAATTATTTATACCTAGAGGATTTGTACATGGTTTTATAACTTTAGAAGATGATACTATTTTTTCTTATAAGGTAGACAACTATTATAGCAAGACTCATGATAGAGGTATTTTATATAATGATAAAGATATAGGAATTGATTGGTTTTTAAATGATGAAGAGATTATTTTATCAGAGAAAGATATTGTTCAACCAAATCTTTATAATAACCAAGATTTGTTTTACTATGGAGTAAATTATTATGCTTGAAAATGTTTTGGTTATTGGAAAAAATGGTCAGCTTGCTATTGAAATAAAACATTGTTATCAAAATAAATATAATTTTATATTTAAAGGTAAGGAAGAAATTGATCTACAAGATGAAGAAAATTTGCATAAAATTATCAATGAAAATAATATAAAAATTATCATAAATTGTGCAGCATATACAGCTGTTGATTTGGCAGAAAGTGAAATAGAAAAAGCTGATATTTTAAATTATAAATGTGTTGAAATATTAGCAAAATTAGCAAAGCAATACGAATTAAAATTTGTTCATATTTCAACTGATTATGTTTTTGATGGCAAAACAAATACCCCTTATAATGAAAACGATGAAACTAATCCTTTGGGTATTTATGGTAAAACAAAATTGAAGGGTGAGCAAGCTATTATGGAAGTTACTCCAAAAAATACGATTATTATACGAACTTCCTGGTTATATAGCAGTTATGGTAAAAATTTTGTAAAAACTATGCAAAATCTTGGAAGACAAAGAAAAGAACTCAGGGTTGTTTTTGATCAAATAGGAAGCCCTACTTATGCAAGAGATTTAGCAGAGACTATTTTAAATATCTTGCCTGTAATCCAAAATGAAAAGCCTGAAATTTATCATTATTCTAATGAGGGTGTTGCAAGTTGGTATGATTTTACAAAAGAGATAATGAAAATATCTCAGATAGATTGCAATGTTAAGCCTATAGAAAGTAAAGATTTTCCAACATTAGCTTCTAGGCCTTCTTATTCTGTATTAAACAAACAAAAAATTAAAGAAAAATTCCATATTGAAATTCCGTATTGGAAAGATAGTTTGGAAAAATGTATAAGTATATTACAGAAGGGCGATATTTTATGAAAAATTTATTATTGACAGGAACAGCAGGTTTTATTGGTTCAAATTTTGTGCCATATTTTTTAGAAAAATATAAGGATTATGTTTTAATCAACCTTGATCTTTTAACGTATGCGGGTAAATTGGATAATTTAAAAGAGTGTCGAAACAATCCTAGATTTAAATTTATAAGAGGAGATATTTGTAATCAAGATTTGGTTCAATTTCTTTTTGATGAATATAATATCCAAGGCGTTATTCATTTTGCTGCAGAGTCGCATGTGGATAATTCTATTAAAAATCCTGAAGTTTTTATCCAAACAAATATAAATGGAACATTTAATTTACTAGAGGTAGCATACAAGCATTGGATGGAGAAGCCATTTGTATATAAAGAGAAATACCAAAATTGTAGATTTCACCATATAAGCACGGATGAAGTTTATGGGACTTTAGGAGAAAATGGGTTTTTTACAGAAAGTACCCCTTATGCTCCAAATTCACCTTACTCTGCCAGTAAAGCTGGTTCTGACATGCTTGTAAGATCCTATCATGAAACTTATGGATTAAATACGGTAATTACTAATTGTTCTAATAATTATGGACCAAAACAACATGATGAAAAATTAATTCCTACAATCATAAGAAATGCATTGGCTGGTAATACGATTCCTATTTATGGAGATGGGAAAAATATTCGTGATTGGTTATATGTTTTAGATCATTGCAAAGGCATTGATCTTGTTTATCATAATGGAAAATCAGGACAAACTTATAATATCGGTGGTAGAAATGAGAGGACAAATTTACAGATTGCTCATAAGATATGTGAATTACTAGAGCAATATAAACCAAAAAATATTAGCTATAAAGAGCAAATTATTTTTGTAGAGGATAGAGCAGGACACGATAGGCGTTATGCTATCGACGCTAGTAAAATAGAAAAAGAGCTTGGATGGAAAGCTGATGAAAATTTTGACACAGGTATAATTAAAACAATAGAATGGTATTTAAACAAATATGAATGATACTATAGCTATTATATTAGCTACTTATAATGGTGAAATATATTTAAAACAACAGATTGATTCAATACTTGATCAGACATATAAGAATATTAAAATTTATATAGGTGATGACAACTCAAAAGATGGTACAATGAATATCATTAAAGCTTATAAAAACTTACATCCTGACAAAATTACATATTATCAAAATAAAACAAATATAGGTTTTATTAAAAATTTTGAAAAACTTTTGCAAATTACAAAAGAAAATTATATAGCTTTTAGCGATCAAGATGATATTTGGTTACCTAATAAACTAGAAGAGCAAATCAAAGCAATAAAGGAAGTAGAAAAAAAGGATAATTTACCCATAATGTGTCATAGTGATTTGACTATGATAGATGAAAATCAAAAAATCATTTATAATTCCTTTTTTTATTTTAAAAAGTATAAATTAAAACCAGAAAAAGATCTAGGACATATACTTGGGCCTTGTGGAGTTATGGGAAATACCATGATGATCAATAAAACTTTAAAAGATATTATCCTTCCTTTTCCTGAGGGAATCGATTTTCATGATTATTATATAGCTGTTATGTGTGAGCTTTTTGGAACAAGAATAACAATTTTTAATTCTTTGGTGTATTATAGGATTCATCAGAATAATACAAGTAATAATAAATTAAATCCATTGGTTTTTAACAACATTCCATATAAAAATACCCAAAAAAACATAACTCTTAGAGCTATAAGAAAAAATAATAAAATCAAAAAAGATGATTTAATAAAAATTAATTTTTTAATTAGGTATATTGAGGATGATTGTGGTTTTTTTTATTGTTTTAATATAATTAGGCATAAACTTCTAAAAAGAAGTTTTACATACAATGTGTTATTTTTTTTAAAAATGATATATTATACATTAATTAAAAAATAATATAATTAATAAAAGGTTGTTTGATAATAACAATGTTAAATAAGGAATAATAATGTTAGAACAGATAAACTCTAAAATTATTTTTATAGACTTTTTTGATACTTTGATTTTTAGATCAACATATCCCGAAAACACTAAAAAAATATGGGCAAAAGAGTTAAGTTTTTTAAATGAAAGACTCTATGAGTTAAGAAAAGAAATAGAAAAAGAATTATGTGAAGAAAATTATAAAAAAAATGGTTCTTATGAATTTAAATATAGAGATATGTGTAGCAGGCTTTATACTGAATTTTCAACTACAATGTCTTTTGAAGATTTTTATTGTCTTGCGCAAAAAACAGAATTACAAGTAGAAAAAAAAGTACAATATCCAAATATGACATTAATTAAGGAACTAAAAGAATATAAAAATAATAATAATGCAAAAATTTATTGCATAAGTGATTTTTATTTTGATAAGAATATGATGTTGGATCTTGTTAATTTCCATTCATTGGATTTGATTTTAGACGATTTATTTGTTTCTTCTGAATTTATGCAAACGAAACATTCGGGACAATTATATCAAATTGTTTTAAATAATATCAATGCAAAGCCATTGGATGTAGTTATGATTGGTGATAATATTCACTCTGATATTGCTATGGCTAATAAAAACAATATAAAAACTTTACACATCAATAGCAGTAAACAATATGATTATTATGAAAAGATGAAACAAAACGAACTTTTAACATTTACAAAATTTGAAAATATTTTATATGAAATTCCCGAATTCAAAAAATTTATTTTTCCAGAAATATTGTTAGTTTTATATTTATTTATTAATCAACTTTCCAATATTGCTATAAAAAAGAATATAAGAAAGATTTTTTTTATAGCAAGAGAAGGTGAATTTTTAAAAAAAATATTTGATATTTATATTAGAAATTCTAAGTATGAAAATATAGAAAGTTGTTATCTTTGCGCATCTAGAAAATCAACTTTTATGGCATCTTTAGTTGAATTAAAAAATGAAAACTTTGAGAGGCTATTTAGGCAGTATAATAGAATGTCTATTAAAGAATTTTTATCAAACTGTTCTTTCACAAAAAAAGATATTGCTATAGCCAAAAGTTTTTTTCCAAAACTAAATTTCGATTCTAAAATAGATAATTTTAATAATAGTATTGAATTTAGCACTCTAAAAAAATCTAAAAATTTTCAAGATTTGTTTAATAAAATAAATCGAGAGTGCAAAAGTAGTTTGTTGACATATTTAGATGGTGTCGGTTTTTTAAACAATTCCTCATTGTTAGTAGATGTTGGATGGAAAGGAACAATTCAGGATAATATAGCTTGTTTATTAAAAGATAAACAAGTTGAAGGGGTTTATTTAGGATTGGTTGATTTTGGTTCTGCATCTAGTAGCAATCAAAAATTAGGGATTTTATTTAATCCGAGTAATTGTTTTAATGTAAAATATAAAAACAGTATATTTAATGAATCAAGATGTTTATATGAATTATTTCTTGAAGCATCTCATGGGAGTACAATTGGTTATAAAGAAAATAATCCAATTTTTGAAGCAAATCAAGAGGAAGAACAAAATTTTAATAATTATATTCTACCTATGCAAAATGAAGCTTTAGTAGTATGGGAGAAAATATGTAAATTTTTATATCCATATTATAGTCAAGAAAAATATTTATATAATATAATATCACATAAGTATTTTGCATTTATTTTAAATCCTAGCAATAAACAAATTGATTTTTTTTCATCATTAAAACACTATGAAAATTTTGGAGAATTTGGTTTTTCTATTTTTACTAGTAAAAAATCAAATGTTGTAAAAAATATTCTTAATTTTTTAAAATATCGAAAAAAATATTTAGGCAGTGCTTGGTGGAAAGCTGCAAAGTTAAAACAAGATAATTTAAATTTTATATTGTATATTTATCGCTGTTATAGAAAATATCATTTTAAAAAAGGAAATAAAATTGAAGATAGCTTTCTTAATAGGTAGTCCTGATATTAGTGGTGGAAGTTTTGTAATATTTGAGCATGCTTTATTTTTAATGAGAAGTAATCACGAAGTTGTTATGATTACAGCCAATGCATTGAGTTGTGATATGAAAGAACTAAATTGGCATAATGATGCAAAAAAGCTTTCGTGGAAGACTTATCAACAGGTTGATAATATTTCTTTTGATATTGTAATAGCAACTTGGTGGAGAACTTTTTATGAGTTACATAGAGTTCAGTCAAAAAAATATGTTTATTTTGTACAATCTATAGAATCAAGATTTTATAATCAGACAGAGAAACCACTAAGAAAGCTTGTTGATTCCACATATATTTTAGATATACCCATTATTACGGAAGCGACATGGATTAAGAATTTTCTTTATGATAATTATAATAGACATTCTTTTTTAGTAAAGAATGGTATAAGAAAAGATCTTTTTTGCCATGAAGGTGAATTTTGCCAAAAGAAAAATGTAAATGATTTAAGGGTTTTAGTGGAAGGACCTATTAATGTGGATTTTAAAAATGTAATGAAAACTATAGAATTATGTAAAAAATCACAAGCAGACGAAATATGGCTTTTGACATCATCTAACGTTGAAAAAGTACGTGGTGTTGATAAAGTTTTCTCTCGCATTTCTGTTGATCAAACACCATATGTTTACCGATCTTGTGATGTTATTGTAAAATTAAGTTATGTTGAGGGGATGTTTGGTCCGCCATTGGAGATGTTTCACTGCGGTGGAACTGCTATTGTTTATAATGTTTCTGGTCACGATGAATATATAAAACATGGTGTTAATGGTTTAGTTGTTGATACCGATAATGAAGATAAAGTGATAGAATTTATCAATGAGTTAAAAAATAATATAGTAAGAAGAGATGAATTAAAAAAAGAGGCTATTAAGACAGCAGAACAGTGGAAAGATTGGAGTGATAGTTCAAAAGAATTTGAAAAAGCTTTGGTTGTTATAGATAATGAAAATCACAGTAGTACGGATTTGTTAAAAATAAATTCTAAATTCTTGTTTGATTGGTATGTTGTTGCAGAGAACTATAAAAATCAATTAAAAGATAAAAAAGCTAATTCCTATTTGAAAAGAATTATTTGCTGGTATAAAAAAAGATTTCCAAAAGCTTATGAATTTATAATAAAAAAGAGAAATAATTAT
>NZ_JAKMSC010000030.1:0-2861 GCF_025772425.1 Campylobacter sp. FU_497
AATCAATCCAAATCAATTACCTAGTGGAGGTAAATTTACCCATGGGACTAGTGGGAGTATATCTGGTCCATATTTAAATGGTGGTAAAAATACTATAGATGTCATAGGTAAAACACAAGGTGGAAACCATGTCATACAATGGGGTGGTGGCTTTAGTATAGGCAATAAAGCTCAAGTAAATTTCATAGGAAATGGTCAAAACTACCTAAACATTGCTCATGGAACTAGCAAATCTATGATAGAAGGTTTATTAAATGCAGGTGGTAATAATGTCTTTTTAATTAATCCTAATGGGGTAATCATTACTAAAACAGGAAATATCAATGCTAATCGCTTTGTGGCTTCTACTTCGTCGATGAGTGATGGGGATATGTGGAAATTTGCTAAATCTACACAAGAACAAGCTGCTTCTTTCTCTCCTATATTTAAACCACAAAAAGCAGGTAATGTAGTCAATATGGGTAATATTAATGCTAATGATGTATTACTTATAGGGAATAAGGTAGATATACAAGGTGGAAATATCAATGGTATGCATAATGAAGGTGTTAGTGGTGATGCTTTAAAAAATCCAAGTGGTAATACAGCCAATAAAGTTCATTTGGTGGGAAATGAAGTTTATATAGACAAGGATATGGCAAAATTTAAAACTACAAGTGGTAAAGTAGATGTAACAGCCAATACTATTTACACTCAAAGACAAATGATAAAATTTGCAGAAGATAATTATGACTTTGGTGATAATGTAAAAGTAAATGTAGTAAATTATAAAGATTCTAGTGGTACAACTCATACAGGAAGCTCTAATTTCAAAAAAGCTCTAACTATAGGTAATATGGGAAATGAAAAAGATAATGCTATAGAGTGGTGGCACTTTGCAAAAGGTTGGAATGAAGATTTAGGTGTTAGAGAAATTGATGAGTTTAGATTGGTAGATGATATAGATTTTAGTGGTAATCAAGGTAAAGGGGTAGAAGGTAAAGATTGGAAAAACTATGCAAATTATTGCATAGATGGATTAGGGTGTACTAGTATGATAGTTGGTAGAACTTATGATAGTGCATTTACCAAAACTTTTGATGGACAAGATTATACTTTAAGAAATATTAATATAGACACAACTGTAGATGCAATCATAGATAAACCTAAATATGTAGGAATATTCGGAGTTTCTTCTAAGGGTGCAATTTTTAAAAATATTAATGTGGATTATGAAAGAGGTATTAATACTCTTAATGCTGGTTATATTGGTGGATTCATAGGATTAGCTTCTGATGCATTGTTATCTAATATATACTTAGGTAATATAGAAAACATCACAGCGGTTACATACGACGGAAGTGTTCTTTTTATAGGTGGTATGATTGGTTTTATTGATTACTCGGAATTATCAAATATTTCTTTAGACTCTATAAAGAATATCAGTGGTATTGCTCATGGACATTCTAGTTTTGTTTCCGGTTTATCGGGATACTCTAGGGGTTCGTCTATTTCAAATATATTTTTAAATAATATTGGAAATATTAATAGTAGAAGTTTTGCTATATCAGGTTATAGTGGTGCTTCCATTGCTAGTGGTTTTATTGCAGGTGTTCATTCTTCTTCTATTTCAAATATTTACTTAGATAATATAAAAAATATTAGTGCTAGTCTTGTCGGTGGATTTGCTGGTGGTATTAGCAACTCATCCATTTCAAATATATATTTAAATAACATATTAAATATTATAGGTATTGGCAATGATGCTTTATCTGGTGGTTTTGTCGGTGATATAAGTAATAGTAATGGTGATAGTAACTTTAAAAACATTTATATGTTTTTTGCTTCAGGTGTAAAAATTGAAGGTGAGCAAGTTGGTATTTTTTTTGGTTCATCAAAGGGAACTAATCTAAACAACATCCACATCTATCATCATGAAAACGATTTAGCTAATGCTACGGCTGATCAAAACTATTGGGGTGATACTAACAATAAAATTCAAATCCACACTTATAATGATAATAATCAAGAAAGTGTTTATAAGGATTTTTTATCTAAAGCTAATATTATAGAAAAACCTAATCATTCTGACATATCTTTAGAAGAAGACGACCTCAATAAAGAAGTAATCACTCAAATCATAGAAGATATTACCAAAAAAGGTTATGTGGTACATATAGATAGGTTAGAAGAACTATTAAAAGATTATAATAAGTTTAATGAAAATACCACAGAAGGTGACAAAATAGCTTTTATTCAAACATATTTTAATATAAAAGATGAGAATGAAGCTAGAGGTATTTTGCAAAGTTTAGATTTTCTGACTTATTATACTAAGAATGAAACATTTGATAAAAATAGAATATCAAATGAAGCAAAAGATTTATTTAAATCTTTACAGAATCAAAGCAAAACAACTCTAGCTAACAATAAAGCTTTATTTAGCTATTTAAATGATAATAAGGATAAATTAATAGCTGAATATGACAAATACAAAGAGCTAAAGCAAGTCTTTAAAGACAAAGAGCAAGACTATTTTAAAGCCCAAGCTGAATTTAATAGATTATTAGATTTAGTCAAAAAAGGCGAATTAAAATATAATGATCCTAAATTCACTCAAGCTTTTGATAGCTGGCTTAATGCTTATAATGCTTACAATGCTTTATCAAATGATATTAGCGAACTAAACAATAATGTTGCGAGTATTAGCAATGGTGTTAAAGATCTAGGTTATACAAATTTTAGTTTTGCTAAATTTGATGATATTACTAACATAGATATAAAAGAACCTGAAATTCCTAATATAGACAATTCTCAAGGTGGAGATTTACCTGACTTTGAACAAACTGCTTCACTTAATTTAATAGGCAATGAAACTTTAA
>NZ_JAKMSC010000031.1:0-2765 GCF_025772425.1 Campylobacter sp. FU_497
TTCTGATTTTTATTATACAAAATATTTACCATATATTATCAAAATTATTTTTTATTTTTATACCAAATACACATTCTAACGTCTCAAAGTTTTTTAAAATACTTAAAAAAATGAGGCTTTGAATGCTAGATAAAATAAAATTTGCATGCTAGTTTTTAGAAATTTGTTTATAGTGTTCATAACAAATTCCTTTTAAAATAAAATTTAATTAGCTAGCTTCTAAAAAGAAGGTTATAATGCTTTTGCTAGTTTTTAGAAAGGAGAGCTTATAGCTTTCCTATTTTAGTTTTTGCTAATTTTTTTAATGAAATCTTTGGTATCTTCATAAATTGTTTCTCTTGCACTTTTATGTAAAACATTGTTATTATCTATTGGTAAAAAAGCTCTTGCTGGTATATATTTGCTACCATATTGATGAGTAAGTCCATATTTAAAACCTTTCTTACTTTGTATATTATTAAAAACTTCTACACTATTTTTACTAACTTTACTTTGCCAATTCGTTTTTTTGCTTAACTCACTATCTCTTTTTAAAATACCATTATTTTTTCCTTCTTTAATTTTTTGTTTTATTGTTGCTGGTTTTAAACCTTGCCATTTTTGCCCAAAAATACTACGCTCATTTTTAAAAGAATCTATGATAGTATTTCTCATACTTTCTCCAACACCTGCTAAAATGCTTTGCCCATGTTTATCCATATCTATTAATTTATCACAAGCCTTAAAAAAGTTTTCAAGTCCTTTAATCTCTATATAATCGCTCATAAATTACCCATAAATAGTAGTATTGATTTTATTTTGCTCTTGTTTTCTTAAAGCATCAAATATGCTTTTTTGTATAGCAGTAGCAAACTCTTGCATATTAAAATTACCATCTTTTGTGGCTATATTAAAAGTACCATTAATACTTACATTGATATTGCCGTTATTAAAGCTTGGAGTAGAATTAATTGGTATTTGTTTGATGCTTTTTGTTTCTAAAATTTCATTTGTTTGTGGTAATTCATCCCTATAAGTATTAATAAAGATGTTGCAGAAAGCAGAAGAAAACTTGCATTAGAAATGGAACAAAAAATACAAGAAAGACATCCTAAAGCTTATGGTTTAATTGCTGGTATCATTCAGTTTTTAAAAGATAATTATGATGTAAGTCTTTTTGAAAATCAATGTATTAAGTATTATGAAGACGCTAAGAAACTAAAAACCATTAAATCTAGGCAAAAAAGAATTGATTGTATAAATGATTTAACAAAAGAAGCTGAAATAAATCCTAAAATTGATAAAAAAATTATTGATTTTTGGAAAAATAAAGTAAAAGAAATATAATAATTACATTTTAAGTTTAAGCTTTGTGGAAAATTAAAATTACACCAAAAAGTGTATTTTTATTTTTCTAAGGTGTATTTTTATTTTTCCGCCGACAAAAATATAAGGATTAATTTTACTAGCATAATTATTTATTTGCATGATATATCCTTTCTTTAAGGATATATCGGATTTTTTATAAAAATTTATATTCTATCGTGAAGTTTTTTAGCTACTTCTGCGGCTAATTTTAGCTTTTCATTATCAAAGTGTGTGTAAATTCTTGAAGTATTTAAGCTTGCATGGCCTAGTGCTTCTTGGACTAAAACTAAATCTTTTTGTTTTTTATAAAGTAGGGTGGCAAAAGTGTGTCTTAACATATGAGCTCCGTTTTTTTGCTTGCGAATTCCTGCTTTAAATAAAATTTGTTCTACTATACGCGAAACATAAGCTTGGGTTAGGGCTTTGCCATTGCGATTGACAAATAAAAGTCCATCACAAGAAAGATAATTTACCCTTACATCTTTTAAAAGATGTTCTATAAGCTCTTTTTTAATCATCACAACGCGGTATTTATTACCTTTAGCTCTAATGCGTATAATATAAAGATCATTTTCTTCGCTAATATCTTTTAATTTTATATTAATAGCTTCACTAACCCTAATTCCTGTAAAAATGATGATTTTAATAATCAAACGATTGCGTATAGTATTACTTTTAAAATCTGTATTATCAATAGCATCTAAAAATTTACTCACTTCATCTTCGCTCATATACTCAGGTAGCTTAACTCCCTTAGAACCACTTATACCCGCCCAATTTTTAAGATTAATATCAAAAATGTGCGCCTTTTGATCTTCTTCATTTTGTTTATCTAAAAATGCAAAAAAATTAATCACAGCTATGCGATAATTTTTTTTACTCGCATCAGATAAAGAAGCACTAATACTTGCTAAAATTTCCACTAAAAGCTCTTCATCAATTTGTTTTAGTGAATAAAGCTTATAAAATAACAAATAATCATAAAGTTTTTTCAAAGGATTAAAATACGTATTTACACCGCTAAGTCCTGCATTTCTTGCTTTTTTTACATAAGCATCAAGCTCTTGTATATTTTTAACACCCTTACTTAAGGCTAAATTTACTACAGCCAAAGCTTGAGGGTCTTTTAATTCCTTATTTGATAAAGAATTAAGCTTAAATTTCACATATCTACAAAGCCAAAATAAAAATGACTTTTCAAAATTTTCTTCACAATCTAAAGGATATTTCATTTTTAGTCTCCAAAACTTCTAAAACAGCTTAAAAAATTATAAAAAAATCTTACTTAAAAAATATCAAGCTATAATTATAAAAAAACAAAATAGGGTGATGATATGTTTTTTAAGAAAAAAACTACGCAAAAGCAAGTAAATCAAAGTAATACCTCAAAACAAAATAATACTTCAAACAATGACTTT
>NZ_JAKMSC010000032.1:0-2598 GCF_025772425.1 Campylobacter sp. FU_497
GTTGTTCTTTTGTTCTATATCGGCCAAAGCTCTTTCTAAAATCATCCTTTGTTGGTATAAAATATCAATAATTTCTTTGATATATCTTTTATGGTTGATGATATAGGATAGTGTATTAATAAGCTTTTCTTGATCATTTTGTGTTTTTAAACTTTGTAGTTTTATAAAATTAGGCTCGTTTGCAAAAATTAAAGTATAGAGTATATCACTCATACTTTCCCAGTTTTTTTGTGAAAACAATAAAGACTTGAAAGTTTTGATGTATTCTTGAGCAAAGTTGATTTGAGTATAATCAAGTCGTTTAAGAGCATCTTCTAAAGTATAGTTGTTTGCTATAAAATTGATTTGCTCTATAATAGGATCTAATTTTGTTAATATTAATTCACATTGGGACGCAAAAATTTGATTAATTTGGATGTGATTTTGCAAGGTTGAAATTGTAGATAAAACATATTTTTTATAATCTTTTGAAAGACTTAAAGAAGGGAAGTTTTTATTTGTGTTTTGTTTGTTTAAAATTTCATCACAAAATTCTTTAAAAGGTTTTTCTATACTTCCTTCTATCCTAGCTCCACCTTCAGTGGCATTATAAGTGGTGATAAGGTGTTTATTATTTTGTATATCTTCCTCATAAGCCTTTTTATAAAGCTCCCATACACAATGGGTATAAACTTTTCCTTTTCCTCCGTAAGCTAGTGTTTTTATGAGTTCATAACGATGTGTATCTGTTTTTTCACCTAGTAAAAATTCTTTAGGATGAGAATTTAGGTTTTTATCATAAGCTAAATCTTGCCCTATTAAAATGATATTTGTATAGCCTAAGCCTATAGCAAAATGGTATAAATAATTAGCCACGCTTGAAAATTTTGTATCTGTATAGCCATAGTCATCAAGTTTAAAGCTATGATTAAAATTACTAGATGCTAGGGTAATAATGATGTTTTTTTGATGATTTTGTAAAGTTTGGATGATACTAGGATTTGTTGTATTTGTAAGAAGGAAAATTGCCTTATTGTCTTCATAAGAATCTTTAAAAAAAACATTAGAGTCTATACTTTTTTCAATACAACCAATATAATCAGGCTTGATATTGTGTTGGTGTAAGATAGTATAAGAGCCATCAGCACAAAATATAGTAACTTTGTTTTGAATTTGTTTTAACAAAGGTAGTTGTTTTATAAGACTAGGTCCACTTGCCACTATGATAGCATATTTACTTTTAGATTGGTGTTTTGTTAACAACTCTTTGGTGCTTGGATTTGTTAGCATAGAATAGAGATTTTTTGTGAAAAATTCTAAACCTTCTAAACAAGAAGAGCTTGAATGCATAGCATTTTTTATATGCTCTAGTGCTTGAATGCATGTATTTTCTATATATTGACTTAAATGAGTTTTTTTGAATGAAAATAGTGTAAAAATTTCATGGTAAAATAAAATGTTTTGACTTAAAAACATCATCTTAGCATTTGAAAGATGAAAGTCTTGAGTGTGATAGATTATAAGTTGGTTGTTTTTAAGAAAATTACTAAAATCATTATTTTGAAGTATGTGATAAACTATCTCTAAATCATCTTCAAAGATAATAATGTATTTTAAGTTTTCATTTTTAAAAAGTTCCAGAATGTAATCTCCTATACCATATATAAAAAGTATAGGGTAGTTTGAATAATTGTTTTGAATATGTTCTAAAAAAAGTTTATTTCCGATAGGTTTTTTATGATTATTACAAGTTAAAATTTTAGTTGCCAAATTTTTTTCAATATTTAAGATATTTTTTTGTAAGAAATTCATTTATTTTCCCTTGAAATGGCACTATAACAATTTATCAGTGTTGATTGAAGAATTTCAAACCATTCTTCTTGTTTTAAAATCCACAAGATCATTCTTGTTTTTTTATCTTCTTGGCTTATTGCTGGCATTAAATAAATTTTTGCAAGTTCTAATTCGACATTTTTTAACGCAGGAACCAAAACTTCTCCTAATAATGCAAAATCTTTTTCAAATGAAATTTTAAACTCATGAATTTCTTCATTAAACTTTAAAATTTTTGAAAAATCCAATTCTAAAATACTAAAACTTTTTTTGATATCAGAAGTAATGTTTTGTAAATTATCTTTAAAATTTTGAATTTGTTCTAATATATTTGTGCTTAAAACCCCTCTCAAACACTCATCAATCTTATCTTTTTTATCTTGAATTTCTTTTTCACTTAAAGTTTGTAGTTTTTCAAACAAAGGCTTATTTTCTTTCAATAAATTTTCACATAATTCTTTAAAAGGTTTTTCTATACTTCCTTCTATCCTAGCTCCACCTTCTGTGGCGTTATAGGTTGTAATGCTATTAGTATCTATAGAATACTCTAAACTTTCTTTAAATAAAATCCACCATTGATTCGTCTCTACCTTACCATTACCACCATAAGCAGTAATAAATAAACCTGTTTTTCTGTCATTTTCTATAGTTTCTCCATGGACATAGTCTTTAGGATGAGAATTACCATTTTCATCATAAGCTAAATCTTGACCTATTAAGATAATATTCTTATGTCCTAGCTTTATGGCTAAATCATAAGCCATATTTGCTACGCTTAAACCACTT
>NZ_JAKMSC010000033.1:0-2500 GCF_025772425.1 Campylobacter sp. FU_497
ATTCAAAGGTAGGCGTTTGTTTTTGGGAATTAGCCACTTGGCGAGAGATTTTTTCATAGTCATCGTTTTCATTACCATTAGTTGTTACTTTTTCTAAATCAGGTATTAACAATGCTACATTATCAAATTGTCCTTTGATAGTAAAATGTTCATTAGAATCAGCACTAGCTTTATCTTGCCATTTTTTTAATGTTATTTGATTTTTAGCTATAGTGGTAGCTAATTCTCCACTACGTTGGTTTAGTCTATCTACTTCAGCTTTTAAAGCATTTAAAGTTTCTTCATTTTTTATAGCAGGGTTTTCATTGATTTTTTTAACATAGTCATTGTATTTAGCTATAGCTATTTTAAGTTGCTCTTGCATGAGTTTTAATTGAGCTAAGGCATTATTAGAAGATTCAACTAGGGGTTTTAATTTATCATTAATAAATGCTAAAAGATTTGCTTTGTTTGTTTTGAATTTATCATATTTAGAATAAACTATTTTATAATCATCATGGAATTTTTCTAATATTTCTTTCATACCTTTTTGACCATATAAAGCTTCCAAGAAAGATATGCTTTGAGCTATGCTTTCACTTAGACCTTGAATTTTGCTAAGATCTTTTATATCTACCCAGTAATTTCCAGCAAATATTTCATCAAGCCATTTATTTAAATCTTCTGCACTAATTACATCATTACTATCTAAGATAACATCAGGATCAGTAGGATCTGTAGGATCGGTTGGCTTAGATGGTGGTGTTATATTAGGTTTTTCTATAGTATTTGCTTTAGATAAAAAGTCATTATAAACACTTTCTTGGGTAGAATCATTATATGTGTGGATATTTATTTTATCTGAAACATAGCCGTTTTTGTTAAAGTCATTCCAATAATCTTTATCAGCTGTTGCATTACTTAAATCATTTTCGTGGTTGTAGATGTGGATATTATCAAAAGTATATTCAGCATAACCATACCTATCAGCACTTCCAAAGAATTTACCATAATTATCACTATTATTAAATTTTATATTGGAATTAAAAAACACATAGATATTCTTAAAATGCGATTGACCTTTATTAATATGCCCAACAAAACCACCTAAACTATTTGTAACACCATTGCTATTATTAATATTTCCTATGTTATTTAAAGAGATATTTGAAAAAATACTACCTCCGTTAATAAATCCGATAAAACCACCTGTACTATTACTATTATAACCACTACCATAGATATTACTATTGCCAATAATATTTTTTATACCATCTAATGAAATATTTGAATAAATAGCCCCTATTTCACTAAAGGTGTAACCAACAAAACCACCTAAAGCTGTATAACTATCACGACTATAACTACTACCACTAATATTTCCTATATTATTTAAAGAGATATTTGAATATAAAATTTGTTCTTCTTGCCAACCAACTAATCCTACAAAACCACCCACATTACTACTAGAACTTCCATAGCTATAAGTGCTTTTAGTACTACCACTAATATTTCCTATATTATTTAAAGAGATATTTGAATAACTCCCTTTCCCTTGTATACCTCCAGCAAACCCTCCTGTTGAATCATTAATATTACCATTATCGACACTATGATTGCTATTGATATTTCGAATATTGTTTAAAGAAATATTCGAAAATATTCCATTACTTATACGTCCAGCAAACCCTCCTGTTGAATTAAAAGAATGATCGTAGTTGCCATTATTGTTAATATTTTTTATATTTTTTAAAAAAATATTTTCAAAATTGCCATTATTTACAAAACCAACAAAACCACCTACTTCGTCAGCATTTTCTGCTTTAATGCTTCCACCCATATAATCAACATTAATATTTTTAAAAGCAACCCCTTCAACTTTACCAAATATACCTACATGCTTTGGCTTATTATCCAAGCTTGTTGTATCTATGTTGATATTACTTAAAGTAAAACCTTGACCGTCAAATGTTTTAGTAAAAGCATCTTTAAATCCTACTATCATATTAGTACAACCATATCCATCTATACAATAATTTGCATAGTTTTGCCAATCTTTTCCTTCCTTGCCTTTACCCTGATTACCACCAAAATCTATATCATCTACTAATTTATAGGTGCTAAAGAAATCTCTCATGCCATTTTTATCTTCATTCCACCCTTTAGCAAAGTGCCACCAATCAACATCAGAACCTATAATTGCATGTTTTTCAAATTTATCTTTAGTTACTAATTTTTTATTACCTAAATTTGTTTTATCTATGTTGTTATATTCTTGAGTAATAAAGTTAAGTTTGCCTAGACTATTACCATAATTATAATAAGATGTAGTAGATTGTTGTAAAGAACCTTTTACATAAGCACTAGCTATAATAGAATTTGATTTAATTCCATCTACTAATATATTGACTTCATTCCCCACCAAATGAACTTTATTGGCTATATTACCACTTGGATTTTTTAAAGCATCGCCACTAACATTATCATTATGTTTGCCATTGATATGGCCACCATCTATACT
>NZ_JAKMSC010000034.1:0-2395 GCF_025772425.1 Campylobacter sp. FU_497
TTTCATCTATCTCTTTTTTCTCATCATCATCATCTAAAGCATTATCACCTATTAAATTAAGTGAAGCTGTTTGTTCAAATGCAGGTAAATCTCCGCCTTGAGAATTGTCTATATCAGGAAGTTCAGGTTTAACCAAATCTATTTTAGAAATATCATCAAATTTAGTAAAACTAAATTTTGTATAAGCTAAACCTTTATTTTCATCTGTAATGTAATTAGCAATTTTTGCAACATTATTATTTAATTCACTGATATCATTTGACAAAGCATTATAGGTATTATAAGCATTAAGCCAGTTATCAAAAGCTTGAGTAAATTTAGGATCATCATAACCCAATTTTCCTTTATTAACCAAATCTAATAATCTATTAAATTCAGCCTCTGCGTTTTTATAAGCTTGCTCTTTATCTTTAAAGACTTGTTCTAGTTCTTTGTGTTTATTATATTGCTCTAAAAGATAATCTTTATTTTTATCTAAATATGAGATTATTCCTAAAGTATTATTTACGCTAGGTTTAATGGTATTATTATAAACAGCTAAAGCTTCATCATTTAATCTTTTATCAAAATTATGCTCTTTATAGTTTAGTAAAAAGCTAATACCTTGAGCCATACTTAAAGCTTTATCATCATCTTTTATATCTAAATGCGCTTTTACTATAGCTTTAATCTCATCTTCTCTAGATTCTTTATTTAATCCTTTAAAAGCATTGATTAAACTAACTAGATTTTTAATATCTATAGTGTAGTTTTCTTTTCTTAGTTCATCGATAATCCATTTCATAATGATATCAGCATATAAATCATCACTACCTAGGATAATATCAGAATCTATTGGATCTGTTGGTTTAGATGGTTTTTCTATAGTATTTGCTTTAGATAGAAAGTCATTATATGCATCATTTTGAGTAGAATCATCATAAGTATGAATTTGAATTTCACTACTAGTACTACCCCAATAATTTTGATCAGCAGTTGCATTGCCTAAATCATTTTCATGATGATAAATATGGATATTATCTAAAAATGCATTATGACTAAGAAAAAGTTTTCCAAATAATTTGCCACTAGAATCTTTTCGTGCATTTAATATAATATTTGGATTAAAATATATAAATATATTCGAAAAGCTTGCTCTATGTGGATAACCTACACCCCCAGCAAATCCTCCGGCATAACCTCCCCAAGCACCATAAGCAGTAATTTTTTCAATACTATTTAAAGATATATTATTAAAATTAGAATCACTACTTTCACCTACAAATCCACCAGCAAAAGAGTTGCCATATATATTACCATAATTGCCACCTCGACTACTGATATTTTTTATATTATTTAAAGATATATTAGAAAATGTTCCATCAGTGGTTCCAGCGAAACCACCTGCTCTAGACCATCCTCCATACATACCATAGTCACTATAACTACTAATATTTTCTATATTATTTAAAGATATATTAGAAAATGTTCCTGAAGCACTTCCAGCAAAACCACCCGTCCAAGTATCATCTGCTGAATTTTCTATATTTCGTATATTATTTAAAGATATATTAGAAAATGTTCCTGAAGCACTTCCAGCAAAACCACCTACAACAGAATTATCATCACGATTGGAATTGCTAATACTTTCTATATTGCTTAAAGAAACATATTCAAAAAATGAATTTTTTGATTTGCCAATAAATCCTCCAATATAACGCCAACCATCTTTTACATTTTTTTGTTTCTGAATTTTACCATTCATATAATCAATATTTATATTTTTAAAATTAGCGCCATCAGAATTTCCAAAAATTCCTATATATTTATATTCAGATTTATCTTCTAGTGTGGTTATATCCATATTGATATTTTTCAAAGCATAACTTTGCCCATTGAAAGTCTTAGTAAAAGCATTAGTATCAGTACTACCTACTATCATAGAAGTACAGCCAAGGCCATCTATACAGTAATTTGCATAGTTTTGCCAGTCTTTGCCTTCTGTTCCTTGTCCTTTATTACCACTAAAATCAATATTCCCTACCAATCTAAACTCATCTATACTTCTAGTAACACCTAAACCTTCATTCCAACCTTTTGCAAAGTGCCACCATTCTATGGCATTATCTTTTTCATTTCCCATATTACCTATAGTTAACGCTTTTTTAAAATTAGAGCTTCCTGTATGAGTTGTGCCACTAGAATCTGTATAGTTGACTATATTTATATTTGTGTTATTTCCAAATTTATAGCCATCATTTGCAAAATTTATCATTTGTCTTTGTATGTAACCACCTTCTGTGGCTGTTACATTTATGGTAGAATTTAAATTTGTACTATCTGCGTCTATATACACATTTTTTCCCACTAAATGTGTAGTTGAGTTTTTATTCCCTAATTTACCACCTTGTATGTC